>CAXSER010000020.1:0-18209 GCA_964236315.1 uncultured Acetobacteraceae bacterium
GCGGCGGCGGGGACAGCGCTGTCGCGCTGGCAGGTGTGGTCGGGGCTGGCGGCGACGGCGGCGCTGAACGGCGCGGCGGGGCTGCTGCTGCAGGCGGCGGGGCCGGCGGCGGGCGGGACAGGCGAGGGGCCTGCGTCGTCCGGGTAGGCGGCCGGCCCTGGCGTTCCGTCAGGGTCCGGCCTGCGGACGGGATGCTCGGGAAACGCCCGGCGGCGCCTCCCGCCCGGTGCCGCTGGGGCCTCGATGCGGGCCGTGCGTTCGCCGCGGAAGTCGTCCCGGGCGCCGCCGCCGCAGAGCCGTCGCCGCCGGCCTTGACCCGCCTTCGTTCTGGACGGAGATAGCGGCGGCAGGGCGGTTGTCGTCCCTGCAGGTCGAGGCGGCACCGTCCGCCCGGGGGCATCGCCAGTGAGTGAAGTTGGGCCGGAACGGCGGGTGGGCGAGGAGGCGGTCAAGAGCTACAAGCTGCGCCTCGAGAACGGGTTCATCGACACCTACCTCTCGGGCAAGGCCATCCTCGACATCGGCTACAAGGGATACATCGCCGACGTGGTGCCGATCGTGCCGCAGGCCATCGGGGTCGAGCTGGACTACCCCGGCTATGACGGGCGCACCCTGCCGTTCGCGGAGGAATCGCAGGACGCGGTGTTCGCGAGCCACTGCCTCGAGCATATCCCGGATTTCCGCAATGCCCTGCAGGACTGGTTCCGCGTGCTCAGGGTAGGCGGGTTCATGGTGATCATGGTGCCGCACCAGTTCCTCTACGAGAAGAAGGTGGCGCTGCCGTCGCAGTACAACGGCGATCACCAGCGGTTCTACACGCCCTCGTCGCTGATGGCCGAGATCGAGGAGTCGCTTCCTCCCAACAGCTACCGGCTGCGTCATCTGGCCGACAACGACCTCGGCTATGACTATGCGATCCCGCCGGACCGCCATTCCGGTGGCTGCTACGAGCTGGAGATGGTGCTGGAGAAGATCGAGGCACCCGACTGGCGGCTGGCGCTTCGGAGCAGGCGGTTTCCTCCTCCGGAGGGGTACGTGGAGCCCGAGAAGTTCGACGCCATCGGCATGGGCGCCACGCAGGACGTGGTGGCCGAGCGCGAGGCCGGCACGCAGCGGATCACCACGCTGGCCGCCGAGCCCCACGATCTCGCGCTCTACGACTTCGGTCGCGAGGCGGGCGGGGTGAAGCGCGTTCTGGCGATGACGCTCGGGCATTTCGGCGACTTCATCATCGGGCTGCCCGCGCTGCGCCGGCTGCGCGCGGCGTTCCCCGTTGCCCACATCCGGCTGGTCGTGGGGACGTGGAACCGCGTGGCGGCCGAGACCTGCGGCCTGGTGGATGAGGTGACGACCTACAACTACTTTCCCGAGAACGCGAGGAACTGGGACGGCCGGCCGGTCCAGGGGATGGACAGGTTCCACGCCGCCGCGGCCGGCGTGTTCGACATCGCCATCGACCTGCGTGTGGACGAGGATACCCGCCACCTGCTGGAGCAGGTGGACGCCCTCACCCGCTGCGGCATCGGCATCCGCGCGCGCTTCCCGTTCCTCGACGTGGTGCTGCCGTTCGACCATTCGCTGCGCCTGACGGACGGGCTGAGTCGCGTCAACAACGTCCTGCTGGGTCCGGAGCGGTTCGCCTCGCGCATGCCGCGGCGCACGCCGTTCCGGCACGATACCGATTTCAGCGTGGGCGACACCCACGTCATCTACGGGCCCTACATCGAACTGCCGCCTGGACGGTTTCGCGCGACGTTCGGGCTCCAGCTGTCCGGGCTGAGGTTCGGGCTGAAGCGGACGCGCATCACGGTCGACGTCACCCACAACGGGTCGGACACCCTCGCTACGCGCGCATTCACCGCGGACCAGATCGCCCCGGCCATCAACGACGGCGTCCAGGTCGACTTCGTCAACAACTACGAGGATGGCACGTTCGAGTTCAGGGTGCACACCTCGGGCCGGCCGCTGCGGGCCACGATGGGGTTCAGCGGGGTGCGCCTGGACCAGATCGAGGCGCCGGCCACCGCACGGTTCCGCCGCTCGGACCTGCACATCGGCGAGCAGCTCTCGCTGCTGGTGCAGCTTCTGGCCGATCGCACGGACCAGCTCTACCCGACGCATGCGGCAGTGGCAGGGCCGGAGGAGCCGGACGCCGGCACCCTGTCCGGCAAGGCCGAGGAGATGCTGGCCTCGCTGCCGCGCGGACGGCATCGCGTGGTGGTCGCGCCGGTCAGCAACTCGGACCTGCGCGACTGGCCGCTGGCGCACTACGTGTCGCTGGTTCGGGCGCTGGTGGAGCGGCTGGACTGCGTGGTGCTGCTGGTCGGCTCGCGGACGCAGGCCAAGTCGCTCGATCGCATCGTCGAGGAGAGCGGCTGCGCCGACAGGGTGGTCAGCCTGGCCGGGCTGACCGCCTGGTCGGACATGCCGGCGGTGCTGCGCGTGGCGGACCTGGTGATCTGCAACAATTCCGGGATCGGCCATCTCGCGGCCTCGGTGGGAGCGCCGACGCTCGCGATCTACTCCGCGAGCCACCAGCCGCAGGAGTGGGGGCCGCGCGGGCCGCGTTCGCAGGCGCTCATGGCCGTGGTGCCGTGCTCGCCGTGCGGATACGACAGGCTGTCGGAGTGTCCCTACGAGCACACATGCATGCAGGGGCTGCTGCCGGAGTCGGTGTTCGAGCAGGCGGCCAGGCGACTCGCGGCGTGACCGCGGGATGCCCGCGTCGGGCGGGGATGCCAGGGGCCGACGATCCCGCGGCGCATGCCGGGGGTGCGGCAGCGAGCCGGCCGGGATGACGGAGCCGGGAGCAGGCGACCTGCGGGCGCGCCGACTGGTGCCCACGGTGGTCTCGACGCGCCTGCGGTTCTCGCTGGGGCGTGCGGTCCGGGTGCGCATGGCCTACCTGCGCCGCGTCTTCGAGGCGCTCGGGCGGTCGAGGCGGCATCGCGAGGTGAGCGCCAGGATCGCCGCTGCCAGGGATCGCGAGCCTGGTTCGTCCACCTACGTCACGCACCGGCTTCACCGTTGTCCGTGGTGCGGCACGCAGGCCGCCTACCTCTTCTCCCGCGAGGTGGCCTGCTCCGACCAGGGCGTGCTGTCCGAACGTTGGCAGTGCGCGCACTGTGGCGGAGATCACACCCGCAAGGTGTAGGGATCGGATGCTGTCGCAGGCCGGGACAGGGGCGACGGACGGCGTGCCGCTGCCTGTGGGTGCAAGGCCGGCGGGGGCGGGACGGCGGGCTTTCCGGCCCCGGGGGCTGCTGTCCGGGCGGACAGGGGGGGCCTCCTGCGGTGCGTCGCAACGGTGATGCCGGGTTCGGCGGCGTCATGGTAGAGGGAGGCCAGGTCCTTTCAGGGGTGGTGTCCGCTTGTCCATCGGTCTTGTCAGACGGCTTCCCGCCCCGTTGCGCCGCATGGTCGTGGGCGGCGCGGACGGGCTGCGGCTGTTCCTGGAGCATCGGGCGCAGTCGGCGCGGCTGGCCGATCCGGGGCTCGTGCAGCAGGATCGTCGGCTCCAGCCGTTGCGCAACCGGCCGCGGCGGCATCCCGCCGGCACTCGTGTCGCCGTGGCCGGGCTGTTCAGCTCGCGGTGCGGGCTGCAGCGTGGCGCGGAGCTGATGGTGCTGGACCTGCGTGCCCGCGGCGTCGAGGTGCTGGAACTCGACCTCACGCCGGGGCTGGCGATCACGTCCAACCTCCACACCACGGCAGGGTCCGACCTGTCCGTGCTGGCGGCCTGGAAGGCCGGCGAGGTGGTCGTGCACATCAACCCTCCGGATTTCGCGAGGGCGCTGGCGCTGTTCGATCCGCAGGCGCTCGAGGGCGTGGCGGTGGTCGGGTACTGGGCCTGGGAGCTGACCGTGGTGTCGCCGGAGTGGCGGGCCTGCGCGGGGCTGGCCGACGAGATCTGGGTGCCCTCGCCGTTCGTGGCGGAGGCGATGCTCCGTGGGCTGCCGGAGTTCGACGGCCCGGTGCGGGTGGTGCCGCACGCGGTCGACCGGGCGCCGCTGCCGGCGATCTCCGCCGAGGAGCGGATGGGGGCGCGCCATCGGCTGGGGTTTCCGGCGGCGACGTTCGTGGCGGGAACGTCCTTCTCGTTCGCGTCGAACTATGCCCGCAAGAACCCGTGCGGGGCGATCGACGCGTTCCGGGCCGCGTTCCGCGAGGCCGGCGGCGGCCCTGCAGGCTCGGGGGGCGAAGTGCGGCTCGTGGTGCGGTGCCACGACGTTGCGCGGCATCGCAGGCTGTTCGAGCACCTGGTCAGCTATGCGGGTGACGACGGGCGCATCCTGGTGTGGGACACGGCGGTGGTGGCCTGCCCGATCCGCGAGTTCTACGGGGTGATCGACGCCTACGTGTCGCTGCATCGCAGCGAGGGCTACGGGCTTAATCTCGCGGAGGCGGCGCAGGCGGGGGTCGAGGTGGTGGCGACCGGCTGGGGCCTGGCGCCCGACATCGCCGCACGGCCGCAGCTGCGTCCCGTGGGCTCGCGGCTGGTGGTGCCGTTGGACACGGAGGGCGTCTACGAGCGTTTCCCCGGCGCGCTGTGGGCGGAGCCGGACATCGCGGAGGCGGGGGATCGTCTGCGGGACTGCCGGGCGGCGTGGGTGCGGCGGGGCGGGGCGCGATGTTCCGCCATGCCCGGCTGAGGCTGATGGCGTGGGCTGATTCGGGCCGCGCGACACTCTCGATTCCGGGTCTGACAGGCGGCTTGATCAGGCGCCGTCGCTGCGCTAGATCACAGGTCCGGCGTGGTCCGGGGATGCCCAGGTAGCTCAGCTGGTAGAGCATGCGACTGAAAATCGCAGTGTCGGTGGTTCGACTCCGCCCCTGGGCACCATGCCTTGCCCGAGTCGGCGTGTTGTTCCGATCTGGCCTAGTGCGGTGAGATGGCTCAGGGTTGAGATCACACTGGAACCGGAGCTGTGCGGAGGAAAACAATACAGGCCATGGCAAGCGTGGCTTGCACTTATAGTAATAATAGATCTGTCTTTTTGTGTAGATCTTTGTGATATGTTTTAAGCTGTAATTAAGAGTCTACGGTGACACATGCTACGATATTTTGCGGGATGGTCTTGAACCCGAAATCGGTTTAGGTCGGGTGAACGGGACGGCAGATAGCACAAGATTATACTCGTGATGATGCGGAGCGCTTCACTGTTCTTTCTGACGAACGGGTTGTTCATGACAACTATATCTGCGCGATCCGGTACGGGCACGAGGACCTGCTCAGCATAGAGCTGGAACGCTGGCCAGATTATCGGCGTGTCAGTATCGCGGGCGCGGGCATGTCGTCCAGGCGCAAGGTGCTGGCGGCCCTCTCAGTCTTCCAGTGATGTGCGGGGCCGCTGTCTGGCAGGGTGCACCACGTGAGGCGGCCACGCAGCCAGGCGATCCTGGTCGAGGGTGCGGCCTCTTCGACAAGCACTGGAAGGCTCGGGGTCAGAACTGGGTTGCGTGCCAGGCTTCATGACGTTCAGCGATGTCGGCCTTTCCCGCTCGCTGGCGTCGCCGGTATCCTTCCGGTCATCACGCGGCGATCAAAGCGGCGTGGGCCGATTGTCGTGGCACCTGCCGACAGGCAGGTGGGTGATGAGCAGCCCAAGAAGACCAAGCCGGTCGAGGTGCACGAATTCCTTGGACCACTTGCCCCAAAATCGGTCAAGATCCGTGTATCATCGGTTGTCTGGTTTCGCACGATGGCTTACTTAAATGGTCAAGAATTTGTTCTAAATTATTCGCCGTATCTATCAGAATGAAGCTTCATCAAATATGAACATACTGAAAGCTGAGTGGACTTTCTTGCCATAATCACGAATATATGTGATGAGCGTTTCCCTGTATTTTACTGAGCTGATATCTTAGAAGTTAGTAATAGAATTTATATAATTTAAGAAATCTGCAATGTAGAGGAAATGTACGTTTGTGATGAAATTAGGATTTGTGTATGGAACGTAAAATGGCTGCCATGACCTGGACGTTCTGCAATCCCCTGCCCCCTGCATCGGGTACGACCATCATCGGTATCGCAACCGGGGTTGGTGTCGTGTCGAGCGTTATGCTGCGGCATTTCGGCTTTGGCGCGGAAGCGACGCTGATCATATCCGCTACGGAGGCAGCTATCTGGCTTGTCTGTCATCCGCAGATCAACCGCAGTATTCCCGTACGAGAGGCTCCACCCAACCAATCTCTGCCAGAGGCTCAAGGATAGTTTCCGTGGGTCCGGAAGGCGCTGCCCACTTCGGCAGGCTGGATTCACCAGATCGGCTCAACAGCGTCATCAGAGTGGCTTGTTGAGCAGCACCGACAGCTTCCCTGCATCACACAGACTCCAAGCGTCTGCGGGTTGTGCTGTCCACCGGAACAGGTCGTTGCCGCTTGACGCACCGCCAACCACGTACGTTTCAGGCGCATCCGTGACCTGGGTGCCCAGCCCGTGATCGCGCGCAGGCGGATCGAGCGTTGATCAACTGGTCCGACTGGATCCATGTCCACTGCGACTGGGTCGGACGGTTGCGGGCCAGACTCAGAAGTGGCATGCGGCTGCCACCGGCCACGAGCGCACCGCAAGATCCTTCGTGGGCGTGCTCCTTCTCGTTCCGATGGGACACCGGTTCAGGGACCGGCAGGTGCTGTTCCGGCGGTCTTTCTTCCTGGTTGAGCTGTCCGCGACAAGGCGGTGTCTCCCGCCTCGTTCGACTTCGATCATTCTGGTCCGGCACGCCGGTTCTGCAGACAGACGACCCGGCTGTCCGGCCACCGAACATGACATCGTGACGCGAGGTGACCCATGATCCGACCGACGATCCCTGCGGGGTGGCTGCTGGCATGTGTGGTTGGTGGCGCTTTCGTTGCGTTGCCCGCGCAGGTTCGGGCGCAGACCACGGTGGCGCCCATCGTGCGCCTGTACCCGAACTACTCGATCGAGGATGCGGCAGGCAACCAGTTCGGGCAGACGCAGGCGCCCTCGGTCGTGACATTGTGCCCGAGCCTGGGCGGCACGGAGCCTGTGGCGCAGGTTTGTCCGGGCACGAGTGCAGGCAATCCTCTGTACGTGTCGGGTGGCAGCGTATCGGGTGGCGAAACGGTCGTCGGCGTGAGAACGCTTCAGACCACCGGTGCGACAAGTACGACCGGCGGCACATACACCGTGGCCTTGCCGGCGGCAGGCGCGGTTCTCCGCCACGGCTGCACGATCCAGAATACCAGCGCCGGCACGGAATACGTGTTCTTCGGGCCGAGTCAGCCAGCCGGTCTGGCAGCCGGACTGGCGGTTGCCGCCGGCACGCCGCTCGACTGCGCGCATGGCGGCGTTGTCGTGGCACAGGACACCATTTGGATCGCCTCGGCTGACACCAGCGCTTCCTACGTGCTTCTCGCCCAGTAGGTGCTGCCCGCTGGTGCGGGTGGCACCGGAACAGCGCGGCATCCGCAGAGCGCGGGCGCATCACAATCATCGGGGTTGGACGACAATGAGCATCACTCACCACCGCCTGCTGCGTGTAGGCCGTATCGTTGCCGGACTGGTCATTCCCGTCGGTCCGGCACTGGCACAGAGCCTGTCCGGCAACGGTTCGGCGGGTGCCCCAGCCTCCACGCCAACCGGCACGGCCGGCACGGCGGCTCCGGGCGCGAACGCATCGCTGCCGATGTTCGATGCGATGACGGGCAAGGGCCTGCTGACGTCGGGCACGCCGCTTCCCGCAGGCGCCAACGCGCTTGGCAGCGTGGGTGTCACGGCGCTTCCTTCGCTTCCTGCCGGGACGAACGCGATCGGCAGCGTCGGCGTCACGGCCCTCCCGGCGCTTCCCGCCGGGACCAATGCCCTCGGCACCGTCGGCATCACCGCGCTGCCGTCGCTCCCTCCGGGCACGAACAGCATCGGCTCGGTGACCACCGCCGCGACCGGTGTCACCACGGTCGAGGTCGGCGGCACGACCAGCGCCACCGCCGGAACCTTCACCTCGGCGCTTGCCGCGTCGGTCACGCGCAGGGGCTGCCTGCTGCAGAACACCAGCGGCAGCGTCCTGTACGTCTATCTCGGGGCGACATCGTCGGCCACGATCGCCAACTCGCTGCAGATCTCGGCCGGCGGCTCGTTCGGGTGCATGCCGCCCGGCGGGATCGTGCTGCAGGACAACGTCGCCGTGGCGTCCGCGGGCGCCAGCGCCCCCTACGTCGTCGCCGCGCAGTAGTGCCATCCCGGCACGTCGGCCTGTACCGGACAGCAGGGAGGTTCCCATGAATCGTGCGCAGCGGCTTGTGGCGGCAGTTGTGCTGCTCTCGGCTCCGGCCCGCGGACAGACCATCAGCGCGATGCCCGGCACGCTGCCGTTGCCGACCGTGCAGGGCAATGTCACCGCGAGCCAGAGCTTTTCGGCCGGGCTGGTCGGCGGCGGCGTCGTGCTCGGCAATACCGGGGCCGGCACGCTGTCGGTCACGCTGTCCGGGCTGGGCGCATCTGGGGCGACCGTGGCGTTCTCCGCCAGCGACAATGGCGGCGCGTCCTACTATCCCGTCGGCGGCCTGAGCGGGGCGGCGAACACCCGGGCCACTGTGGCGTCGGCGGACGGCAGTTACACGTTCTCCGTGGCCGGGCGCACGGCGATCCAGATCGCGGTGAGTGTCGCCGGCACGGGGAGCATCACTGCGGGCTACACCGCGAGCGCGGGCGTGCGCGTGGTCACGCTGGACAGCTCGCCGGCGAGTCCCGTGTTCACCCAGGACGGCAACGCGGCCGCGGCCATCGTGCACCGGGTCGTGCTGACCCAGGCGCAGGTGCCGGTGCCGGCGGCCGTGAGCACCCTGCTGCTGGCGGCCAACGCGAACCGCAAGTCGCTCAGGATCAGCGGCACCAACGCGGGCGACAGCTTCCGGCTGGGCTACGGGACGGCGGCGACGGCGAGCAGCAGCGCGCTGTTCGGGTCGGGCGGGGTTTTCGCGGCGGAGCAGTACGGGCCGGGCGACGGCGTGCCCACCGGGGCGATCTACGGCTACAGCGCAGCGGCCTTCACGGCCCAGGTCGGGGAGGGCAACTGATGCTCGGTCGTCGAAGCCTGATGCTGTCTGCCGCCAGCCTGAAGCTGCTCGGGGCCGAGGCGATGGCGGCGCTGCCGCCCCCTCCGGGCCGCACGCGCTCGCAGCTGGGTGCGCGGCAGGCGCTCGTGCCGATCGGGTTCCGCGGGCGTGGCGCCAACGGCTCTGCCGCGTACTACGATGCCACCTCGACGACGAGCATGGACCAGACCGCCTGGTGGACGCCGCCAGTGGGCCAGGTCACCGCGATCCAGCTCGTCTATGCCGCATGGGACATGCCGCAGTCCGGCGAGGCGGACCGCCAGGTCACGGCCAGCCTGACCGCGGCGCTGAGCTTCCCGACCGTGCCGGCGATCACCGTCAGCTCCAGCGCGGCCCAGGCCGGCGGGGCCACCGTGGAGACGTTCCAGGGCACGCTGCTGGGGGTCAACGGGATCAGCCAGGGTGCGGCCGTCACCAGCTCCGGCGGCGGGATCGCGGCCGGCACCTACGTCGCCTCGGCGCCGCTGTCGTCGGCGGCGGGGGCGGGCAACAACCCGGGCACCACCACGGTCAACCTGAGCGCCGCGACCACGGCGGCGACCGCGGCCGGCCAGCCCTACACCTTCACCGGCAGCATCGTGCCGGTGACGTGGGGCGGGGCGCGCACGCTCACCATCGCGCCCAGGCACGGGGACTACCGGTCCGACTTCATCGCCTGCAGCCCGGCGGCAGGCTCGCAGTTCCTCGTGCGCAACTTCGCCAGCTTCTCCGGGGCGGGGCTGCAGCTCATGGACTATCCGGGCGTGCAGTCCGGCACGGCGACGCGGCTGGGCGGCGAGTTCTCCGCGCGCGGGACAGGGCAGACCGACCAGACGCTGAACCCGTCGATGCTGTCCAACACCGGTGGCGGCTATTTCTGCCCGGTGGCGATCCTGGCACTGGTGACGATGCCGGCGGGGGTCGCCGCACCGGGCGCCGCGCTGCTGCTGGGCGACAGCATCGATGCCGGGACCGGCGACAACTCCGACGGGACGTACGGGTGCATGGGCTACATGCAGCGCAGTCTGGCGGCACGGGGGACAACCTTCATCAGCGTGGCACGCGGCTCGACCACGGCGTTCGCGGCCTCCGTGCAGGAGCGGGGGCAGGCGGCGCTGGCGATCGACAGCGGGATCACCGACGTGTTCCTGGGCTTCGGGCGCAACGACATCGAGATCGGCAGGCTGCCGGCCACGGCGGTGATGAGCGCGCTGGCCACCGACGCCGCGCCGTTCCTGGCGGCGCGGCAGCGTGTGTGGGCGCGCACCGACCCGCCCACGACCTACAGCAACGACGGCTACCTGACCGCGGCGAACCAGGCGTTCCCCGTGGCGACCGCGAGCACCACGGCGACGGCGACGGCGAGCGGCGGCACGACGCTCGCGATGGCCAGCGTCGCCAACCTCGCGGTGGGCCAGCTCGTGTGCCCGTCGGGCAGCGGCACCGGGACGATCTCGGCGGGCACGACGATCAGCAGCGTGGGGACCGCCAGCATCGTGCTGTCCCAGCCGCTTGCCGCCACGCTTGCGGCGTCGAGCCCGCTGTGTTTCGGGGCCGCCAGCGCGTCGGCCTCGCCGGTCGAGGTGCAGCGTGTCGCCAGGAACGCGAGCCTGCTCGGCAGCTACACGTCGTACGGGTATGCCGGCGTCGTGGACCTGAACGGCGTGGCATCAGACGCGACCGGCCGCTGGGTGGTGCCCTCGGTCAACGGCACGGTCGTGGCGGGCACGGTCGACGGCGTGCATCCTTCGCCGACCGTGCACCAGCTCGCGGTCGCGGCCGGGATCGTGCCGGTGTCGAGCATCGTTTCCTAGCAGGGCCGCATCGGCAGGGTGGCGGAGCGCCCGTGCCGAAGTTTGCGGTGGGGCAGAACTTGCGGGCGAACGGGCCGTTGTGTCGCCGGCATTCTGGGGAACACGGCGATGAGCATTTTCGGTTCGATCATGTCGGCCGTCTTCGGCACGCATCCGGCGGCAGCGGAGGCCGCTCAGGCAGGAACGGCCCCTCAGAGCCCGCCTGCGGCCTCTGATGCCGCTCCCGCTGCCGGGGATGCGTCAGGCGCCCAGCCGGCGCCTGCGAGTGTCGACGTTGCCGAGGTGTTGACGGCCAAGGCGGCCCAGGCCGGGCAGACCCTGGACTGGAGCCATTCGATCGTTGATCTGATGAAGCTGCTGGGTCTTGACAGCAGCCTTGCCGCGCGCAAGGACCTGGCAGGTGAGCTGCATTACACGGGTGACACGAACGACTCTGCGAGCATGAACGTGTGGCTGCACAGCGCGGTCATGAAGAAGCTTGCGGAGAATGGCGGCAAGGTACCGGACGATCTTAAGGGCTGAAAATTTCGGCAGTCGTCTAGAGCGCCGGCTCCACGTGACGGATCTGTCCTGGAGTCAACGCTTTCGTGTCGTAAGGTCACTGATAGACGAACATTTCACATCGGTCGGTTTGTGCGCCAGGAACAAGGATGTCAGCTCTCGAATCATGGCTAGGCTTGAAGCTCACGTGAGGTGATCTCGTATCTGAACTGTGCAGGGTCAAGGCAGTCAGGCTGACCTGCAGAAGTGAAGGCGCATGGGTACATCAGGAACGCGAAGTTCGGGCGTCGAGAACCGGAAGCCGGAAGCTCGATGTCGGTGGCGCTGTTGTAGCCGATCCAGTTCATCTCCCATTCGCCGAACAGCCGTTCTCGCAGCGCACGGGGAAGGTCCGCGTCCTCGGCGAGGTTCTGCTGCAGGATCACCTTCCGGACGTCGGCAGGGTCGACGGGAAACCATCCCTCGTTCTCCAGGAAAACCTCGGCGCGGCAATGCTGGGCCTTGCTGATGTCGCCGTCCTGGCCGAGCGATGCTGCCAGATCCGAGGCGGCGACCCGGATGCCGTACACATCGCGGGCGGGAAGGCCGATCGAGCGCGCTAGGCCGACCAGCAGGCCGTTGATGTCGGCGCATTTGCCGCCGAACGCACCGGACTGCAGCATCGACGCATAGTCGCCGGTGCCGCACCCCGGTGTCGCGGCGCGGCGATAGGTGGTGTCCACGACCCAGTCATAGAGCGCGCGCAGCTTCGCCCGGTCGCCGATCCGGCCTGCGGTGATGCGCTGGGCAGTCTCGCGCACCAGGCCGTCGGTGGGCGCGGTCTGCGTGGGCTCTGTCCAGAAACGACGCTCCGCCACTGTCAGGGGTGCGAAGGGAAGGGCGCCGCGGGTCCGCGTGGCGACCTGCTGCACCACCACGATCGTCTTCGCGGTGGCCTGATCGGAGGCTGCCGGGCCGCCGGTCCGGGGCGCGTCTGCCGTGCCGGCGTCTCCTGCGTTGCCGACGGTTGCCGGTGGTTCGGGACCGAAGTCCACGCGCAGCATCTGCGCGCCGTAGCGGTCGTCATGCACGCGGCGCACCGTGTCGCCGTCCCGTCCGGTGGTCCAGGACAGCGCGCCGGCCGACTGGTAGCCGGCTGCGGTCTGGGCTAAGGGAAGCCAGAGCTGCGCAGGACCCGGCGCGCCGAGCAGGGCGACGCGGGTCGTCACCTCGAACTGCCGCCAGCCGTCCCGCCCCGTTTCCGGCACGGCTTCGGCTGCATGCGCCGGGCGGGCAAGGGCAAGGGCAGGCACGGCCATGACGGCCGCCATGAGGTGGCGTCTCTGCATTCTCTGGTCCTGTCGGGGTGGCAAGGCAGGGAGCCTGGACCGCACGGGCCCGCATCGCCTGCATGACGGTCCGCAGGATGCTGCAGGATCGGGCCCGATGGAAGAGGGGCGATCGCAGGGACGGGCGCGGCGGGGAGCAGGCTGTTCCGCCTGCCTTTCGGTGACGGGGCCGGGGCGGAGAAGGCCAGACGTGCCGTATCGTCGCGGGGCGGGGGAGGGTGCACTAGCCCGGGGCGTGACGGCCGGGGCGCAGCAGGCTGGCCAGGGTCGCCGGGCGGAAATCCCGGACGTCGACGCCCACGTCGAACTGTCGCGTCATCGTCGCGAGTCGCCCGTGGCTGTGGCCGTGCAGGTTGACGCTGCCGCGGCTCATGCCGTTCCAGGAGCGCAGGGCGTAGTGGCACAGCACCAGTGCCGTGCCCTCAGCCTCGATCTCGGCGTAGGGCTGCACGCTGTGCCAGCCGGGCCAGGCGCGCACGCTGCCCGGGTCGTTGTTGCCGGTGACCAGGTGCTTGCGTCCGTGCAGCCGCTCGAGCCGTTCGGCGAGGCGACCCGCGAACAGTGCGGCGGGTCCGTGGGAGCGCGGCCCGACGGCCACGTCGCCGAGGTGCCAGACCTCGTCGTCCGGCGCCACCGTCTCGTTCCATCGCCGCTCCATCGCCGCGTCCATGGCGGCGACGCCGTCGAAGGGGCGACGGTACAGGCCGAGGGCGCCGCCATGGCCGAAGTGGGTGTCGGCGGTGAAGAGGATCATGGGCGGGCGGTCTCCGGGCCGGGGAAGGCGCGCGTGTCTGCCGGCCAGGGTCCGGCCACGCCTCGTGGGGCACGCGCAGGTCCGGGCCGGCGGCGGTGCCGCTCATGGTTCGGCAATGTTTGCCGTCCATGATGCGGGTCGAACCGGGGCCGCAGGGCCCACGACGCGAAGGATACGCCGGGCATGAGCGGGACGCTGCCGTTCCAGATCCGGCCTGCCGCCCCGGGATCGGACCCACGGGACGCGGTGTCCGACCGCAGGCTCTGGGACGGCGTTGTGCGACGCTGGGTGGGGCTGCTGCTGGCGCTGCAGGTCGCGGCATTCGCGTTCCTGTTCGCCGGCGTCCATGGCTGGGTCGTGCGGCTCGATCACCCGCTCTCCGTGGACTTCGTCAGCTTCTACGCGGCGGGCCTGCTGGCCGACCAGGGCCAGGCGGCGGCGGCCTACAGCAGGGCCGCGCATTTCGCGGCCGAGCAGGCGGTGCTGTCGCCCGGCATCAGCTACCAGTTCTTCCTGTACCCGCCCCCCTTCCTCCTGGTGTGCTCCGTGCTCGCCCGGCTGCCCTGGGCGCTGTCGTTCGTGGTGTTCCAGGCGGTCACCCTGCTGGGATGCCTGCTGGTGCTGCGCGCGGTGCTGGGCCTGCCGTGGCGGCGTTGCCTGGCGGGGCTGCTGGCGTTCCCGGCAGTGCCCTGGGTGCTGCTGCTGGGACAGAACTCGTTCATGACCGCCGGGCTGTTCGGGCTGGCGCTGCTGCTGCTGGAGCGGCGGCCGGCGCTGGCCGGGCTGATGGTCGCGGGACTTGCCTGCAAGCCGCACTTCGCCGTCCTCGTGCCGCTGGCCTTCGCGGCGGGCGGCTGCTGGCGTGCCTTCGCCGCCGCGGCGGCCGGTGTGCTCGCGGCCTGCGCGCTGGCGACGCTGCTGTACGGCGCGCAGATCTGGCCCGCCTACCTCGCCACGATGGTCGCCAGCCAGCCGGAGCTGCAGGCCGGGCTGGTCGGGCGCTTCGGCGCCATGGTCAGCCCCTACGGCGCCCTGCGCGCGCTCGGGGCACCGCATGCGGCCGCGCTTCTGGGGCAGGGGATCGGCTTCGCGGCCGCCGCGGCCGTGGTGGCGCTGCTCTGGTGGCGGCGGGCCCCGCTGCCGCTGCGCGCGGCCGCGCTGCTGACGGCGGGGCTGGTCGCCGCGCCGATGGCGCTGTTCTACGACCTGATGCTGGTCCTGGTCGCGCTGTGCTGGCTCGTGCGCCAGGGGCGCGACACCGGCTTCCCGCCCTGGTCGGCGGGCATCATGGCGGCATGCTGGCTGCTGCCGGGGCTGGCGCTGTTCCTGGGCGACAGGCACCTGCCGGTCGGCGGGCTCGTGGCACCCGCGCTGCTGCTGCTGTGCTGGCGGTGGCACGCTGGCCTGTGGACCAGCCGGCGCGCGGTGCCGGTTCCTGGCGCAGCCTGACGCGAGGACTCGGTCCGGCAGGCAGGCTGCAGGCACGGCCTCGCGCGTGCCATGGTGCCGAGGCCATGCACACCACGCGCTTCGCCCCGAGCCCGACCGGTGCCCTGCACCTCGGTCACGTCCACGCCGCCCTGTTCGCGCACGCCCTCGCAGGACAGGGCCTCGCAGGACAGGGCCGGTTCCTGCTGCGCATCGAGGACATCGACCTCGCGCGCTGTCGGGCGGACCACGAAGCCGGGATCGCCGCGGACCTCCACTGGCTCGGCCTCGACTGGCAGCGCCCGGTGCGGCGGCAGTCGGAGCACCTCGAGGCGTATCGCGCCGTGCTCGACGCGCTCGCGGCGCGCGGGCTGCTCTACCCGTGCTTCTGCACCCGGTCGGAAATCGCCGCAGCCCTCGCCTCCCCGGCCGATCCCTGCGCGGCAGCGACCGGCGACAGCGCCCTGCACGCCCCCCACACGCCGGAGCCCGTCTACCCCGGCACCTGCCGCCGCCTCGACCCCGGGATGCGCCGCGAGCGCCTGGCCCGCGGCGAACCCCACGCCCTGCGCCTCGACATGGCGGCTGCGCTGCGCACCCTGCCGCGCCCGCTCGGCCGCAGCGAGCGCGGCGAGGGCCGGGTCGGGTGCCACCCCGCCCGCTTCGGCGACGTCGTGCTGGGGCGGCGCGACGTGCCGGCCTCCTACCACCTGTGCGCCACCCACGACGACGCGCTGCAGGGCGTGACCCTGGTGACTCGCGCCGACGACCTGCGCCCGGCCGCCGACCTGCACCGGCTGCTGCAGGCGCTGATGGGCTGGCCGGAGCCGGAGTACGCGCACCACCGCCTGCTGCACGATGCCGCGGGCCGGCGGCTGTCGAAGCGCGCGGGTGCACCGACCATCGCGTCGCTGCGGGCGGCGGGTGCCACGCCGGAGGCGGTGCGCGCGATGGCGGGGCATCCGGCGCTCGCGTGACGTAGGCAAGGCCAGAGGCTCTGCCTCTGGACTCCGCCAGGGGCAGCACCCCTGGACCTGCCCTGGTTCAGCCAGGCAAGTCGCGCGGGCGTCAGCGGGTCTCGGCGAGGTCCGGGCTTGCCTGCCTCGTCTCGGGGTGCGTCGTGAGCCATCCCAGCGGGATGCCGACGGAGCCGATCGCCGGCCGGAACAGGTGGCGCGTGGTCTTGCGCGGCAGCAGCCGCCCGGACCGGCCGAGCGAGAGCACGGCTGCGGGGCTCCAGGCCTCGCCCTTCCGCCACGCCTGCAGCGTCACCCCGGCGTCCTCGTAGACCAGCAGCACCACCGGAAGCACCAGCAGCCCGAGCGCCCTTGCCGCCCGCAGGCGATGGTGGCCGTCCATGACCACCAGGCTGTCCCGCTCGGCCACCAGCGGCGCCGTCCAGACCGCCGCGCGCCCGATGTGGCGCGCCAGCCGCAGCGCGCGGCGCTCGTCATGCTCCTCGTGCGGCACCAGCCCGGCCACCGGCACGGCAGAGACCACGCGCCCTGTGGAGGTGACCGCGAACGGCATGGGCGGACGCTGCGTCACGCCGCCGGGCAGCCCGGCCCGGCCGGGTCGGCGAGATGGTCGAGCACCAGCCCCAGCTTGGCGAACACGAGCGACAGCGCGGCGCCGTCGTCGTCCTCCACGAGCTGCGCGGACCCCAGCGCAAGCCGCAGCCCCCAGAGCGGCCCGTCCGCACCCTGTCCCAGCCGCACCGGCTGGCCGAGCTGGCAACGCGCCGCCGCCGCCCGCCGCCAGCGCGCGCCCTCCGTCCCGCCCTCCGCCGGCCTGCGTGCGGGGCCGACCGCCTCGCCCAGGTCGCGGTTCATCCAGCCCTGCACCAGAGCCAGCTCGTCCTGCCGCATGGGCCGGTCCGTGTGCGGCGCGCGCACCGTGAACGGGAAGATGCTGCGCGACGCGAGGTCGTCCGGCGCGCTCCCGCCCGCCGTCACCAGCGCCAGCCGCGGTTCGGCGCCGACATGCGCCACGATCCTGCGGCCATGCTCGCGCAGCCGGGCCTCGACGGCCGCCGCGTCGCACGCCCGGAACGCGTCCATCGCGCGCAGCGATACCACCCAGCGCAGCACCAGCCCCGCGTGCCACTCCGCCCGCGCCGGGTCGGCCGGCAGCCCTGCCGCATAGGCGTCCAGCCCGGGCATCAGCGGCGTCGCCGGGGTGATCGCCCCGGCCTGCGCCACGGGCAGCAGCAGCACCCCGCAGAACCCCGGCCCGCCGAAGAACTTCGACCCCGTCAGGATCACCGGCCAGCCGGACTCCAGGCTGCGCCGCACCTCCGCCGCGTCCAGCCGGGCCTGGCTGGCATCGACGATGACCGTGAGCCGGTCGCCGAACCGCGCGCCCCAGAGACGGCAGGCCTCCGCGCCCGGCACGCCCAGCCCGGTCTTAGAGCAGTCGGCCCGGTGCAGGATGACGTGCCCCTGCGCACAGCACCGCTCCAGCACCCGCTCGAATGCGTCGTGGATGTCGCGCAGCGGCAGCGCCGCGCCGGAGTCCGCGCGCAGCGCCACCGTCTCGAGCCCGATCGGGGCAGGGCAGCCCGACAGCGGCTCGCCCTTGGCCACCGCCGCGCCGGCGGCGCTGGCGTGGGCGAAATGCCGGCAGCGCGCCGCCGCCGGCACCCCGCTGCCGGTCTCCGCGGGATCGACCAGGAGGCTGGTGATCGCACCGCCCTGTCCCGCCTCGGCCCCCGCTGGCCGATCGCGCAGCCGCGCCACGACCGCCGCGGTGGCGAGCAGCGTGGCGTCGGTTCCGGACGGCACGAGGCACGCCACCGCCAGGTCGCCGGCGCCGTAGTGGTCGAGGATGCGAGACGCCACCTGCGCGCACCCCGAGTCGACGGCCGCGCGATGACCCGCGCGCAACGCCTTGGCCAGCAGGCCGCGCCGTGCCGCCTCCACCGCCGCGAGACCTTCCTCGGACACGGAGGAGCTGGTGCAGGAGGCGAACGCCGCGACGCCGGGCCGCGGGTGGGGCGCGCAGCCGTAGCGGTTCAGTCCGGTCGCCGGGTCCAGCAGCAGGCGTTCGTCGCCGCCCTGCACCAGCAGGCTCTCCGGGGAACGCGCCAGCTCCCAGCCCCGCGCGACCGCCTCCGCCGCCTGCGGGCCGAGCGCGCTGCCGCACAGCGCCAGCGCGCAGCGGTCCAGAACGCCGGGCGCGGGCAGGTCGCCGGACAGCGCCTCGAACGGCCACAGCGCCGGCGGCAGCGCCGCGTCGGTCGGCAGGCCGGCGGCCCCTGTCGTCGCCATGGAGCCCGCGTTGCGCGCCGCCAGGATCGCCGCGGCCGGCGCGGCCACGCGGCCC
>CAXSER010000021.1:0-17548 GCA_964236315.1 uncultured Acetobacteraceae bacterium
TGGTCGCCGAGCCAGTCCGACCCCTTCACGGTGTCGTACATGTGCCAGCGCCAGTCGTCCTCGCCCATGTTGCCAAGGGCAGCGCCGATGCCGCCCTGGGCGGCCACGGTGTGCGAGCGCGTGGGGAACACCTTGGTGATGCACGCGGTCTTCAGGCCGGCGGCGACCATGCCCAGGGTTGCGCGCAGGCCCGCGCCGCCCGCGCCGACGACGACGACGTCGTAGGTGTGGTCGATGATCGGGTAGGCGCCGGCCGGCTTGCTGATCGCGTTCATGTCGGGTCCATCGGGCGGAGTGGGCCGGAGGATGTCCGGCGTGGGTTCGCCGGGAGCTGCCCGGCGCGGGTCAGAGTGCGAGCTTGAGGACCGCCAGCACCGCGAGCAGCCCGAGGACCAAGCAGCCCGCCTTGGTGGCGAGCGATGCGATGAGGGTCCCCCTCTGGTGGATGTAGTCCTCGTAGATCACCTGCAAGCCCAGCTGCGTGTGGTGGAAGGTCATCACCACCAGCAGGATCATCAGGGTCGCGTTCCAGGGCCGGCCGATGAAGTGGGCCACCGTCGGCTGGTCGTGCCCGAGCAGGCGCAGCACGGAGATCACGAACCAAACGGTGAGCGGCACCAGCGCGATCGCGGTCAGACGCTCCGCCCACCAGTGCTCGACGCCGGACTTCGCACTGCCCAGGCCGCGGGCGCGGCCCAGCTCGGAACGCCTGATCTGGATGCCGACGTCGGCCATGTCCGTCTCCTTGCCGCTCACCACACCGACAGCCCGACCACCCAGACCACGGCCGTGGCCGCCGCGGTCAGGCCGAGCACCATCCAGGTCACCGGGTTCAGCGTGTTCTGCTCGAAGCCGTAGCCCGCGTCCCAGACCAGATGCCGCAGGCCGGCGAACAGGTGGTAGAACAGCGACGCGGTCCAGCCGAGCAGCAATAGCAGGCCGATCCAGGACCCTGCGAATCCCTGCACGGTGGCGAACGCCTCCGGTCCGGCAGCAGCGGCCACCAGCCACCACACCAGCAGCAGCGAGCCCACCGAGAGCGCCACGCTGGTCATGCGGTTCAGGATCGAGCCGGCCATGGTGATCGGCCAGCGATAGACCTGGAGGTGGGGCGAGAGCGGGCGACGGACCAGGCGGCCGTCGCTGGTGTGCCCGACCATGCGAGGGTCCTGCAGCGTCTTCATCGTCTCCGGGAAGCCTCCACGTCGTGCGGCACGTCTCTATGCGCCGCAGTGTACATCGTCAATGAAGCGGCGGAAGCAAGGCCAGGGCCCTGCCCTGGACCCGCCAGGGCGAGCCGCCCTGGACCGGTTTTCCACCACGACAAGGAGATCAAAGGGCCTCTGGCTCTTTGCGGGTCCGGGCAGCGCCCGGCCTTGCCCGCTAGCTGTGCTCCGCCAGCAGCCCCTGCCCTACCAAGCTTTCGGCGATCTGCACCGCGTTCAGCGCCCCGCCCTTGCGCAGGTTGTCGGTCACGCACCAGAAACCCAGGCCGTTGGGCACGGTGGCATCACGCCGCAGCCGGCTGACGTAGACCGCGTCCTCGCCGACGCAGTCGATCGGCGTGGTGTAGCCGCCGTCCTCGCGGGTGTCCTGCACGACAACGCCAGGCGCGTTGCGCAGCAGGTCGCGGGCCTCGCCGGCGTTGGCAGGGTCGCGCAGCTCCACGCAGACCGACAGCGCGTGGCCGATGAACACGGGGACGCGCACGCAGGTCGCGAACACCGCGACGTCGGGGTCGAGCACCTTGCGCATCTCCACCCCCAGCCGCCACTCCTCGCGCGTCGAGCCGTCCTCCAGGAAGCGGTCGATGTGCGGGATCAGGTTGAAGGTGATCGGCTTGGTGAACTGCTCGGACTTGGCAGGGTCGTTGACGAAGCTGCCCTTGGTCGAGGTGAACAGCTCGTCCATGCCCTCGCGTCCCAGGTCGGAGACCGCCTGGAACGTGGTGACCACCACGCGGCGCACGCCGAACCGCTCGTGCAGCGGCTTGAGCACGACGGCGAGCTGGATCGTGGTGCAGTGCGGGCTGGCGACGATGCCACGCCGGGTGTGGCGGGCCAGGGCCTGCGGGTTCACCTCGGGCACCACCAGCGCCACGTCCGGCTCCAGGCTGAACTGGCCGCTTGCGTCGATCACCTGGCAGCCGGCGGCGGCAGCGCGCGGCGCCTGCACGGCGGAGATCGCGGGGACGGGCGCCATGATGGCGAGGTCGCACTGCGCGAAGTCGAAGCGCTCGACGGCGGCCACCTTGAGGTTGCGCTCGCCGAAGCTGACCTGGGCGCCGACGGCACGGCCGGAGGCCAGGGCGGTGACCTGGGAGGCGGGGAACTCGCGGTCGGCCAGGGCGCGGAGGATCTCCCGGCCTACGGCGCCCACGGCTCCGACGACGGCAACTCTGTAGGGCATGGGCGGGGCTCGCTGGCAGGAAGGAGGGAAGCAAGGCCAGAGGCTCTGCCTCTGGACTCCGCCAAAGGCTCGCCTTTGGAAACCCCTACTTGGGTTCGGTGGCACGGCGTGGCCGGGGGAGCGGGCGCTTTATTTGCTGGGTCGGAGGCGACCGGTCACGGTTGCAGGAATTTCTGCCACCAGGGCGGAGCTTTGCCAGGGAGCGGAGCGAAGGTGCCGGCCTGTGCGGCGTCATCCGACATGCTGCCGTCGGCGCGGTCCACCCGCACCCCGAACAGGCGCGGCGCCACGCCCGGATCGCCCGGACAGGCCTCGTTGTGCTTCTGGTAGACGTCGAGCAGCGTCGGCTGTCCGGGCGCGGGCTCGTGGATGAAGAACGCCAGGCAGTCCCGCGGCGCGTGCGTCAGCCCGGCCGCGAGGATGCGGTCGCGCACCGCGAGCACCATCGCCATGTCGCTGCCCACGTCGGCCTTGCGCGGCGCGGCACGGTGCGTCCACGCGAACCAGCCCTCCGCGCACAGCGCGACAACCGCGACCGCGCCCATCACCGCCAGCTTGCGCCGCAGCCGTAAAGGCCGCGCAGCCTGGACGCCAAGCCTCACCCAAGCTCCTCGTGCCAGGTGCGACCGTCGCGCTCGATCAGGGCGATGGCGGCGGTCGGGCCCCAGCTGCCGGCGGCGTAGGGACGCGGCCGCTCCGGGCTGTCGCGCCAGGCCTCCAGGATCGGCTCCACCCAGGACCAGGCGGCCTCGACCTCGTCGCGGCGCATGAACAGCGTCGGATTGCCGCGCACGGTGTCCATCAGCAGGCGCTCGTAGGCGTCGGGGAAGCGGGTGGAGAAGGCCTCCTCGAAGCCGATCGCGAGCTCGGCGGCGCGCAGCCTCAGGCCGCCCGGGCCAGGGTCCTTGGTCATCATGCCCAGGCGCATGCCCTCCTCCGGCTGCAGGCGGATGATCAGGCGGTTCGGCGCCAGCTCGGCGGCCTCGCGGGGGAAGAGGCTGAACGGCACGTCGCGGAACTGGACGACGATCTCTGAGACCTTCTCCGGCAGGCGCTTGCCGGTCCGAAGGTAGAACGGCACCCCGGCCCAGCGGTAGGAGTTCACCTCGATCTTGAGCGCCACGAAGGTCTCGGTGTCGCTGCCCTCGCGCCCGCCCCCGGCCCTGAGGTCGTGGGCGTAGCTCTCCACCCCCTGCCCGCCCACGGCACCGGCGGCATACTGGCCGCGCACCGTGGTGTGGCCGATGTCGTGCGGCGCGATCGGGCGCAGCGCGCGCAGCACCTTGAGCTTCTCGTCGCGCACCGCGTCGCCCTCGAGCTGGATCGGCGGTTCCATCGCCACCATGCACAGCAGCTGCAGCAGGTGGTTCTGCACCATGTCGCGCAGCGCGCCGGACTGGTCGTAGTAGGGGCCGCGGCTCTCCACGCCGACGGTCTCGCCCACCGTGATCTGCACGTGGTCGATCACGTCGGAGTTCCACAGGCGCTCGAAGATCGTGTTGGCGAAGCGCAGGGCGAGCAGGTTCTGCACCGTCTCCTTGCCGAGGTAGTGGTCGATGCGGAAGATCTGCGGCTCGCGGAACACCCGGCCGACGGCATCGTTGATCGCGCGCGCGGACTCCAGGTCATGGCCGATCGGCTTCTCCAGCACCACGCGCGACTTCGCGGTGATCAGGCCGTGGGAATCGAGGTTGTCGCAGGTCGGGCCGTACAGCTCGGGCGAGGTTGCGAGGTAGAACACCCGCACCCGGTCCGACGCACCCTCCAGCAGCCCGGTGAGGTTGGGCCAGCCCTCGTCCTTGGCGCCGTTGACCTGGGCGTAGTGCACCATGGCGAGGAAGCGGCCGAGCACCGCCTCGTCCAGCTCGTGCGGCTTGACGTGGCGCTGCAGCGCGGCACGGGCGCGCTCGCGGTAGGCGTCATCGCCGAGTTCCGAACGCGCGGCGCCGATGATGCGGCTGCCGTCCGGCACCTGCCCGTCGCGGTAGCGGAAGTACAGCGCCGGCAGCAGCTTGCGCAACGTCAGGTCGCCGGTGGCGCCGAACACGATGCAGTCGAAAACCTCGACCGGGATGATCACCGCCATGTCCGAGCTCCGAATTGTGCGCCGCACTATGCAAAGCACAGGCCATGCTGTCGATGGCCGGCACGGGCTCGCGCTGGGCATGGCGCATTCGTCTGACCGGCGGCACGTGGCGGAAGCGGATCATTGGGCGCCGTTCGGGCGGGCGCGTGGAGGTCCGGGCGGGAATCGAACCCACATTCGCGGATTTGCAGTCCGCTGCATCACCACTCTGCCACCGGACCAGGCGCCGCAACGCGCGGGCGGAACGCCGCATCGCGCAGGCCGGCTGTATCCGCGTGCGCGGTGCCGCGGTCAAGCGGCTTTGCGCGGGGCCGTGGCCCCCGTATAAGCCCTGCCCCGATCCCCGTCGCAGGATGCGAGCCGCATGACCGCACTCTCCGCCTCCCCGCCGCGCTCGATCGCCCTCGACTACGACCGGGCCCGGGCGACGATGGTCGACGGCCAGGTGCGGCCGAACAAGGTCACCGATCCGCGCATCATCGGCGCGATGCGGCTTCTGGCGCGCGAGGCGTTCCTGCCGGAGGCGCTGCGCCCGCTCGCCTATCTCGACACCAACGTCGCGCTGGGCGACGGCCGGGTGATGCTGGAGCCGATGGTGGCGGCGCGGCTGCTGCAGGTTGCGCAGCCGCGCCCGGGAGAGCGCGCGCTGCTGGTGGGCGGCGGCACCGGATACGTGGCGGCGATGCTGTCGCGCTGCGGCGTGGCGGTCAGCCTGCTGGACGACGATCCGGCGCTGCTGGCGATCGCGCGCGTGGCCTGCGCCGGCGAGGTTCCGGCAATCCGTTTCTTCGAGGGCGACCTGCGCGCCGGCCTGCCGGGCGGCGCGCCGTTCGACCTGATCGTGGTGGAGGGCTCGGCGGCCGCGATCCCCTCGGAGTTCGCGGCGCAGCTGGCCGCGGGCGGACGCATCGCGGGCTTCGTCACCGCGCCCGACGGCATGACCCGGGCAGTGCTGGCCGAGCGGACCGCCGCAGGGCTCAAGGCGCGACCCTGCTTCGACTGCGCTACGCCGATGCTGCCCGGCCTGCTCGCCGCGTCCGCCTTCCGGTTCTAGCGGCACGGTTCCGCGGGTGCCGCATGCCGAGGCCGCCTTGGCGGGCGTGTCGCGGCCGGGTGCTGCACGATCCGTCGGGTTGGTCGCCACCATCGTCCAGGCGGCAAGGCACGATCGGCGACCGTGGCATCGTGTCGCCGCGGCATCACCCCGCGCCTCTCCTGCCGGCGTCGGTGGCGCGCGAGGCCTTTTCGTGTCACATTGCAGGTGGTTGCGCGCCTTGGGCGCCTTCGGGGAGTGACCACATGACGCGCGGCTGCGACAGGGCGAACGGCATGAACGGCATCGCGGCATCAGGTGTTCCGGGTGCGGGTGGCACGGGATCGGCCCGTCTTCGGGAGGGTGGTCTTGCCGTGCCGAGCGGCCCGGGATCTCGCGTGATGCCTGTGGGAAGCCACGGTCCGCGCTGGCTGACGTCGCGGGTCCTGCCCGGGCTGTGCGCCGCGCTGTGGGTGCTGCCGGCGACTGCGCAGACGGCGCCGCAGGTGCCGCATACGCTCCAGGAGGCGCTGGCGAACTCCTACACAAGCAACCCGACCCTGCTGCAGGAGCGCGCCCATCTGCGTTCCATCGACGAGAACGTGCCGACCGCCCTGGCCGGCTGGCGCCCGCAGATCAGCTTCACCGGCAGCACGGGCTATGCCGCCGGCACCTACAGCGCGCCCACCGGCGTCGTCACCGGCGGCGTGCTTTCGACACCCAACAACCACACGACCTCGTCGGTGCAGGGCACCATCATCCAGCCGATCTACCGCGGCGGGCGCACCACGGCCGGCACCCACCAGGCGGTGAACAACGTGCTGGCGGAGCGCGCCAACCTGCTGTCCACCGAGGAGACCGTGTTCGCCAACGTGATCAACGCCTACGTCACGGTGATCCAGGACTTCAACCTGCTGCAGCTCAACATCAACAACGAGCAGGTGCTCAAGCGCCAGCTGCAGGCCACCAACGACCGCTTCCGCGTCGGCGAGATCACCCGCACCGACGTGGCGCAGGCCGAGTCCGCGCTGTCCGGCGCCAGCGCCACGCGCGAGACCTCGGAAGGCACGCTGCAGTCCGCACGCGCCGCCTACGTGCGCTACATCGGCAGCCTGCCGGCCGACAACCTCACCGAGCCGCAGCCGATCAAGCTGCCGACCAAGACCGAACAGGAGACGTTCGACCTGGCGCTCGTCAACAACCCCTCGGTGCTGCAGGCGCAGTTCAACGAGGCGGCCGCCAAGGACGCGGTCGACGTGGCGTTCTCCGCGCTGCTGCCGCAGCTCAGCCTGCAGGGCACCGGCTACGAGCAGATCAACCAGGCCGTGTCGAACACCAACAGCTCCGGCGGCCAGGTCACGATCAACGCGTCGATCCCGATCTACCAGGGCGGTTCGGAGTATGCCGCGGTGCGCCAGGCGCGCCAGACCGCGCAGGCCTCGCAGCGCGCGGTCGACGACGCCAAGCGCCAGGCGCTGCAGCAGGCGACCCAAGCGTACGAGACCTATGTCGCCGCCAAGTCCACGATCGAGAGCACGCGCGCGCAGATCAAGGCCAACCGCATCGCTCTGAACGGCGTGGAGCGCGAGGCGATCGTGGGCAGCCGCACGACGCTCGACGTGCTGAACGCCCAGCAGCTGCTGCTCAGCTCGCAGACCACGCTGGTGCAGAACCTGTCGAGCGTCGTCACCGCATCCTACGGCGTCGCGTCGGCGATCGGGCGGCTCACGGCACGTGACCTCGGGCTCAACGTGCCGCTCTACGACGACACCGCCTACTACAACGCGGTGCGCGACCGTCTCTGGGGCACCGGCGACTTCGCCACCAGCCAGCCGGCGCGCTGAGATGGGCGAGCCCTCGCAGGGGCATCCGGGGGAGCACCGTGCCGGTCACGACCTGGGCGACGTCGGCGGGGCTGATCCGGCGCCCGGCCTGGCGTCGGATCCGTCGATGGACGACATCCTCGCTTCCATCCGCCGCATCCTCAGCGAGGACGAGGCCGCCGACGCCGCGTCCGCCGGGCACCACGACGCCGAGCCGGGCGTGCTGCTGCTCGACCCCGCGATGATGGTGTACGAGCCTGATCACGGGCCGGAGCTGCCGGCCGAAGCGGAGCCGATGCCCATGTCCGAGTCCGTCCATGTCGGCGCCGCCTCGTCCGACGCCGGCGTTGCGGCCCCCCTGCCCGCTCCCGGCCAAGCGTCGCTGGTCGATACCGCGACCCATGCGGCCGCGACCTCCGCCGTCGGCCAGCTGGTCCGCACGCTGAACACGGCCAGGAGCACGGCGGTGCATCGCGGCGGCCCGACGCTCGAGGACATGGTGCGCGACGAGATGCGCCCGCTGCTCAAGGAGTGGCTGGATGCCAACCTGCCCGCGCTGGTGGAGCGGCTGGTGCAGGCGGAGATCGAACGGGTGATCAAGGCCAGCGCCTGACGCGCTCGGCTGGCTAGAGCACGAAGAAGCCGATGCTCGCGGCCAGCATGACCAGTGTCGCCAGCCAGCCCAGGGCCAGCATAGACGTGGGCAGCGTCAGCCGGCCCATGATGCGGCCGTTGCCGGCGATCAGCATGATGACCGCCATCACCGGGGCGGCGAGCACGCCATTGACGACAGCGCTCCAGTACAACGCCCTCACCGGATCGAGCGGGGTGAAGTTGAGCGCGACCCCGGCCAGCGTCGAGACCGCGATGGCGGCGTAGAACGCTCTGGCCTGCAGCGGGCGGCGGTCTAGGCCTTCCGGCCACTGGAACGTCTCGGACAGCGCGTAGGCGCCCGAACCGGCCAGCACCGGAACCGCGAGCAGCCCGGTGCCTATGATGCCGGCGGCGAACACCACGAACGCCATCTGTCCCGCGATCGGGCGCAGCGCCTCGGCCGCCTGCGACGAGGTCTCGATCGTGGTGACCCCGGCCGCGTGCAGGGTCGCGGCCGTGGCGAAGATGATGCAGATCGCGATCAGGTTGGACACGCCCATGCCGACGACCGTGTCGGTGCGGATGCGGGCGAACTGAGCGGGCGCAAGGCCCGGCGTGAGGCGCAACGGGCGGGCGCGGCGGCGCAGACGGTCCTCCACCTCCAGCGACGACTGCCAGAAGAACAGGTAGGGGCTGATCGTGGTGCCGAGCACGGCGACCAGCGCCATGGCCGCATCGTGGTTCAGCGCCAGGTGCGGCACCGCCGTGGCCAGCAGCGCCTCGCTCCAGGGCACGTGCACGGTGAGCACCACGGCGACGTAGGTGAACAGCGACACGGTCAGCCATTTCAGGAATCCGGCGTACACGGCGTAGCTCAGCAGCACCTCGGCCCCGACGCAGAGCACGCCGAAGGCCACGGTGTACAGCTTCGCGCTGCCGCCCAGCAGCAGCTGGAGTGCCGCGCCCATCGCGCCGATGTCGGCGCCGAGGTTGATCACGTTGGCGACGAGCAGGAGGAGGACAACGGCACGCACCACCCAGGGGGTGTAGTGGCGGCGCAGGTTCTCGGCGATGCCGAGCCCCGTGACGCAGCCGATGCGGCCGCTGATCTCCTGGATCACGATCATGAACGGCAGGCTGAACAGCATGGTCCAGGCCAGGCTGTAGCCGAACTGCGCGCCGACCTGGCTGTAGGTGGCGATGCCGCTGGGGTCGTCGTCGGCGGCGCCGGTGATCAGGCCGGGGCCGAGGCGGCGCACCAGGCTCAGGCGGGCGGGCGGAGCTGTGAGCGTCATGGGCGGGTTCTAGCAGAGACGATCCGGTGGCGTCGGGAGAAGGCAGGCCAGAGGCTCTGCCTCTGGACTCCGCCAAGGGCTGGGCCCTTGGATCGCCTCCCCTAAGTAATGGGATCAAAGGGCCCTCGGACCCTTTGCGGGTCCGGGCAGAGCCCGGCCTTGCCTGCCTGGTCGAGCCGACGGGCTGTTCGGCGTTCCGCGCGGCCTGCTAGAGGTGGGCCATGCTGGAAAAGAACTTCGACCCCGCGAGCGCGGAAGCGCGTCTCTATGCCCTGTGGGAGGCCGGCGCGTCGTTCGCAGCCCAGCCGGGCTCGAAAGCCGCGCCGTACACGATCATGGTGCCGCCGCCCAACGTCACCGGCAGCCTGCACGTCGGGCACGCGCTGACCTTCACGGTGCAGGACATCCTGATCCGCTGGCGGCGCATGCAGGGGCGCGACGCGCTGTGGCAGCCTGGCACCGACCATGCCGGGATTGCCACGCAGATGGTGGTGGAGCGGCTGCTGGCGGCCGAGGGCGTGCAGCGGCGCGACATCGGGCGGGACGCGTTCACCGACCGGGTCTGGCAGTGGAAGGCGGAGTCGGGGGGCAGCATCTCGCGCCAGCTGCGCAGGCTCGGCGCGTCGCTGGACTGGGAGCGCGAGCGCTTCACCATGGACGAGGGGCTGTCCGAGGCGGTGCGCGAGGTGTTCGTCAGCCTGCACAGGGAGGGACTGATCTACCGCGACCGGCGGCTGGTGAACTGGGATCCGGCGTTCCGCTCGGCGATCTCGGACCTGGAGGTGGAGAGCCGGGAGACGCGCGGGTCGATGTGGTACCTGCGCTACCCGGTGGCCGACGACGCGCAGCGGCGCTCGATCGTGGTGGCGACCACGCGGCCGGAGACGATGCTCGGCGACACGGCGGTGGCGGTGAACCCCGAGGATGCGCGTTACGCGGAGCTGGTCGGCCGGGAGGTGGTGCTGCCGCTGACGGGGCGGCGCATCCCGATCATCGCGGACGCGTATTCCGATCCGGAGAAGGG
Organism: uncultured Acetobacteraceae bacterium; assembly: GCA_964236315.1. GTDB lineage: Bacteria > Pseudomonadota > Alphaproteobacteria > Acetobacterales > Acetobacteraceae > CAXSEF01. Next base: position 10,265 of record CAXSER010000021.1, read on the forward strand.
CACCGGCGCGGTCAAGATCACGCCGGCGCACGACTTCAACGACTTCGCGGTGGGACAACGGCACAATCTGGCGATGCCGATCGTGCTCGATGAGCAGGCGCTCGTCACCCTCGACGACATCGAGCTGGTGGCGATCCCAGGGCTCGCGGATCCGGACTTCACGGGGAACCTGGCGGGACTGCACCGCGACGACGCGCGGCGCGCAATGGTGGCGGAGCTGGAGCGGCTGGGCGTGCTGGAGCGGGTCGAGCCGCACACGCTGCAGGTGCCGCATGCCGAGCGCGGCGGCGCGGTGGTGGAGCCGCGGCTGACGACGCAGTGGTACGTGGATGCGGCGAGGATGGCCGGGCCGGCGGTTGCGGCGGTGGAGAGCGGGGCTGCCCGGTTCGTGCCGCAGCAGTGGGAGAACACGTTCTTCGCGTGGATGCGCGACATCCAGCCGTGGTGCATCAGCCGGCAGCTGTGGTGGGGGCACCGCATCCCCGCGTGGTACGCGCCGGACGGCACGGTGTTCGTCGAGCGCACGGAAGCCGACGCGCAGACGGCGGCGGAGGCGCGATTCGGCGTTGGCGTCGTGCTGGTGCGCGACGAGGACGTGCTCGACACCTGGTTCTCCTCGGCGCTGTGGCCGTTCTCCACGCTGGGATGGCCGAAGAGGACGGAGGATCTGGCGCGCTACTACCCGACGGACGTGCTGGTCACCGGGTTCGACATCATCTTCTTCTGGGTGGCCAGGATGCTGATGATGGGGACGCACTTCATGGGCGAGGTGCCGTTCCGCACGATCTACATCCACGGCCTGGTGCGCGACGAGCACGGCCAGAAGATGAGCAAGTCGCGCGGCAACGTCATCGACCCGCTGGAGCTGGTGGAGGCCTACGGCACGGACGCGCTGCGCTTCACCATCGCGGCGCTGACCGGGCCTGGGCGGGACGTGAAGCTGGGGGCGGCGGCAGTGGAGTCGCAGCGCAGCTTCGTCACCAAGCTGTGGAACGCCGCGCGCTTCTTCGAGATGAACGGGGCAGGGCCGGTGGCAGGCTTCGATCCGGCAGGTGTGCAGGCGCCGCTATGCCGTTGGGTGCTGGACGCGGCGGATGCGGCGGTCGCGGAGGCGACGGCGGCGCTGGAGGCGTTCCGGATCGCGGACTATGCAGGCGCCTGCTACCGGTTCACCTGGAACACGCTGTGCGACTGGTTCGTCGAGATCGCCAAGCCGGGGCTGGCGCAGCAGGGGCCGGAAGGTGACGAGTTGCGGGCGACGGCGGGGCATGTGCTCGGCGTGGTGCTGCGGCTGCTGCATCCCGCGATGCCGTTCGTCACCGAGGAGCTCTGGGACGGGCTGGGGTATGGCGCACCGGGGAGCCTGATCGGGGCGGCGTGGCCGGTGGCCTCGGGGGTCGGCGACGCGGCGGCCTCGCGGGAGGAACTGGACTGGGTGATCCGGTGCATCGGCGCGATCCGGGCCGTGCGCTCGGAGATGGGCGTGGCGCCGGGGACACGGGCCACGGTGCTGGTGTGCGACGCCTCGGCGGCGACGCGAGTGCGGGCGGAGGCATGGGGAGAGACGATCCGGCGAATGGCGCGGCTCGGGGCGTTTGGGGTGCAAGAGGGGCCGGTGCCGCAAGGCGCGGCGCAGGCGGTGCTCGACGAGGCGACGCTGGCGATGCCGATGGCCGGGCTGATCGATGTCGTGGCGGAGCGGGCACGGCTGGAGAAGGAGCGTGCGCGGGCCGGGGCGGAGCGGGAGAAGCTGGAGCGCAAGCTGGGCAACGCGGGGTTCGTCGCGGGCGCCAAGCCGGAAGTGGTGGCGGAGACGCGGGGCAGGATGGAGGCGGCGCGACTGGAGGAGGACCGGCTGGCGGCGGCGCTGTCGCGGCTGGGGTAGAAGGAAGGCCAGGGACGTCGTCCCTGGACTCCGCCGAAGGCTCGCCACCGGGAACCTGGACCCGAGGCGTCCGACAGAGCCACCGGGAAGGTCGCCAGCGGATGGTGGTGGCGCCGGCCATGCGGTCGGCCTGATGCAGGCAGTTGCGCCGTCCGTGGCGGACCCGGGAGCGGCGGAGCACGTGGTGCGGGCAGGCCGACGGTGCGTCTGGCAGCCTGGCGCCTGGACGCGGGACGTTGCCTCGTCCGACGTGCGGCCTCGCGCGCGAGAGGCGGTCAGTGCAGGTCCAGGCCCTCGGGCTGACCGAAGCGGGCTTCGGCGGCCCAGCCGTAGTGCGACGGTTCGAGCGGGCCTTTGTAGCGGCGCCAGTCGTTCCCGACCGCGAGGATGATCTCGTTCCGTCCGTCGCGCAGGGTCAGAGGGATCGAGGCGTTGTCGGGCTCGAGGCGCCCGTCCGGCGAGAGGCGGGCTTCCGCAGGGTAGTACGCGTTCCTGCCAGAATAGACGAGCTGGCCGTTGAGGAACACCCACGCCTCCTCGGCGAAGCCGACCTGCAGGGTGCTGCGCATGGGGGCGGAAGCGACAACTTCCGTCCTGAGCCAGGCCAGCGAGGGCGACGGAGCCCGCGCCAGGCCGAAGGCGCGGCCGAGGTTGACGAGGCCGGTCGGCTCGACCTCGATCGGGCTCCAGGCGTCGCCGGCCGGCGCGTCCTTGGCCGAGACGGTGCCGCTGCGGTCGTAGGCGGTGGGCGGTGCGGCCTGCCACGCCATCACCGTCCCTGCCGCCACGGACGCGGCCGGAACGGCCGACAGGCCTGCCGGGACGCGAGGATCGACGACGAGGTTCGCGTATGTCGCCGGCCCCTTGAAAGCGAGGCCGCCGTCCTGTCTCAGCCCGCGGAGCCGCGGGACGACCAGGGACGGCTCCGCGGCGTGGTTGACATAGACACGCATCCCGTCGCCGACGACCTCGATGCGGACGTGGTTCCAGCCGGTGGGCGAGATCGGTGCCGGACCCTGGTAGTTCGGGTAGACGTTCCACGCCATCATCGTGTGGGTGACGGGCGCGTACTGGATGCAGTCGTTCGCGGCCGGGCAGTCCGGATTGGCACGCAGGTAGACGAACTCGCCCTCTGCCGAACCGTCGCGGTGGAAGACCACGCCCGCGTCGTTGTAGCCGAGCGGCCTGATGTCGAAGTCGATGACGCCCGTGGAGAACCGCGCGGTTCTCGAGGCGGCCACCCCCTCGTTCAGGGTCATGGTTCCCGTCGGCATGCCCTCGTAGCGCGCGAACTTCGCGGAGGCGGCCTTGCCACCCATGGACGGAATGGGCGGCTCCATCGTCCAGGCGTCGGCCGACATGGCGTACGACGTCCTCGCGTCGGACGGAGGCTCGGCAGAGGCGAGGGTGGCCTGCGCCAGGACGCTGATCACACCAAGCAGTCCAGAGAGCAACGTCGCGTGGCTTCTCACCGATCGATCCTTTTCATGATGGAGATCGTGACCGACCCGGAGCGCGGCCAGGCTCCCGGCCGACGCGACCGCAAATCGCGGACAGGCTCTCGCCATGCTGCCGGCGCCTGCATTGCCGCGCTGGGTCGAAGCATCCCGGCCTGATGCAGGAAGTCCAGCCAGGCACCCCTGGGTGAAGCCGGTCCAGGGGCGGATTGGCCCTGGCGGATCCGGGCAGAGCCCAGGCTTGCTTCCTAGAGACCGCGCTCGCGCTTGATCCTGTCCCAGGCCGCATTGATGCGCGCGACCTTGTCGCCGGCGCGGTCGATGAACTCCTGCGGCACGCCGCGCGAGGCGAGGCTGTCCGGGTGGTTCTCGCGCATCAGGCGTTTCCAGGTGGCGCGCAGCTCGTCGTCGCCGGTGGCGCGGGTGACTCCAAGCTCGGCGTAGGGGTCGGCGCCGGTGTCCTCGGCGCGGCGGGGCGAGGCGCCGCTGGCGCGCTCCCATGCAAGGCGGTCGAGGCGGAAGGCGCGGTGGACCTGGCGCAGGTAGTCGGTCTCGCTGGCCGTGAGCGCGCCGTCGGAGCGGGCGATGCCGAACAGGGCGGCGAGGACGTCCTCGAGCACCGAGGGGCTGTCCGCGAAGGCCTCGCCGAGCTGGCGGGCGTACGGCTCGAACGGGTCGGTGCTGGCGCGGGCCTGGTCGAACAGGCGGCCGACGTCGCGCACGGATTCGGGGGGGATGCGGAAGTGGCGCTTGAAGGCGTCGATCTCCAGACGGCTGACCTTGCCGTCGCATTTGGCGAGCTTGGCGGAAAGCACGACGACGGCGATGGCGAACAGCTGGTCGCGGCGGCCGAACATGGCGGCGAGGCGGGCCGGCCCGAGCAGCGTGCCCATCCTGGCGCCGCCCTGAGCGCCTGAACCGAGCATGCCCGCGCGGTTCAGGCCTGGCAGGCTGCCCTGGTCGGCTGCGTGGCCGAGGGCTGCGCCCATCATCGCGCCGAACGGGCCGCCCATCACGAAGCCGGCGGCGCCGCCCAGCATCTTGCCCCAGTATGCCATGTCTCTGTCCTATCACGCCGCCAAGCGAGGCGGCAAAGCGGCCTTTCCGGCAGGAAGGGCCGAGGGCTTGCGTCATGCCGGGAGTCGCGGCGCTGCCCGAGGGCCCGTCCCTGCCGACGCTTCCACCCGGGTCAGGGTTCCGCGGGACGGGTCGCCCTCGGGCGGATCCGCCTCGGACGAGAGATCAGGTGTCCGGGATGCCGGGCTGTGCGGGTCCGCGCGACGGCTCTTCTGTCGCCGGACTTTGGTCCCGGCCGGCCCTTGACCTGTGTGGCGCCACCCCGCAGAACGCGGGAGCCAGACGGCTGGACGGCCGCTGTCGCTCAACCTGCGGTAGAGGAAAGTCCGGGCTCCACGGGAATACGGTGCCGGTCAACGGCCGGCGGGGGCGACCCCAGGGACAGTGCCACAGAAAACAAACCGCCCGTCCACGGCTCCAGGATCAGGGGTCGTCGGCGGGCAAGGGTGAAACGGTGCGGCAAGAGCGCACCGCGCCCCTGGCAACAGGGGCGGCAGGGCAAACCCCACCGGGAGCAAGACCGAATAGGGGCGGCCGGCGGCATGGGTTCTCCCATGGTCCGCGGGGACATTCCCGTCCCGTCGCCCGGGTTGGTCGCGCGAGGCGCGCAGCGATGCGCGTCCCAGAGGAATGGCCGTCCCGTGTCCTTTCGCCTCGGCGGACGGGCGCGGACAGAACCCGGCTTACAGGCCGTCTGGCAGCGGCTTTTCGGGGATACCGGGCAGGGGCACGCGGTGCGGAGTCGCGGCACCCGACGACGGCGGATACGGAACGAACCGCGAACCAACGAACCGTATATTGTTTCGAGAGTGGTTCTACAGATCGCGTCGTAAGCCGTTGACGCATCCGATAAAATCTCCCGCCCGTGCAGGACCTTCCACGGTATTCCCTTTGACGCCCCACGGAATCCCATGGTATCCCATGTCATCCCATGAGGGAGCGTCGGCGCCTTCGCCGGAGCCCGGGACGCCGAGACCGATGGCGGACAGGATGGGGAGGTTGACCGGACGGAAATGGCCAACTTCATGGGCACGCACCGCAATCGGCTGGACGCGAAGGGACGGGTTTCGGTGCCCGCCTCGTTCCGTGCCTGCCTGCGCGCGCCCGGCGCCGAGCCCAGCCTGGTGCTTCGTCCGTCGCAGAACCATCCCTGCATCGAGGGCTGGCCGGCCGAGGTATTCGCCACCCTGGAGGCTCCGTTGGCCACGCTGGACGTGTTCAGCGAGGACCAGGAGGACATGGCCTCTCTGCTGTATGCGGATGCCTTCCCGACCGATCCGGACCGCGAGGGCCGCATCATCCTGCCCGAACCTATGGTTGCATATGCGGGGCTGGGCGAGACCGTCGTGTTCATGGGCCTCGGCCGCATCTTCCAGCTGTGGGAGCCCGAGGCGGCCGAGCGGCGCCGGGCGGAGGCGCGCGAGCGTGCCCGCCAGCGCGGCCTGACCCTGCCGGGTCGCCAGCCGCCCACGGGTGGCGGGCCGGTCGCATGAGCCATGTCCCGGTGATGCTGGACGAGGTTCTCGAGCAGCTCGCGCCCCAGGCGGGCGGCGTCTACCTCGACGCGACGTTCGGCGGCGGTGGCTATGCGTCGGCGATCCTCGATTCGGCGCCCTGCACGCTCTGGGCGATCGACCGCGACCCCGACGCGATCGCGCGCGGGGCGGCGCTGGCGGCGCGTCATCCCGGGCGGCTGCGGCTGATCGAGGGCGGCTTCGGCGACATGATGGCGCTCCTGGCGCAGCGCGGCGTGGAGGCGCTGGACGGCGTCGTGCTCGACCTCGGCGTGTCCTCGTTCCAGATCGACGATCCGCAGCGGGGGTTCAGCTTCCGCGCCGACGGTCCGCTCGACATGCGCATGGCGCGCAGCGGGCCGACGGCGGCCGACCTGGTGGCGGGGCTGCCGGAGGCGGAACTCGCCGACACCCTTTACGAGCTGGGCGAGGAGCGCATGTCCAGGCGCATCGCCAAGGCGATCGTGGCGGAGCGAGCCCTCGAGCCGATCGCGACGACGGGGCGGCTTGCGGCAATCATACGCGCGGCGGTGCCCAAGGTCCGACCGAGCGCGGGGAAGCACGTCATCGACCCGGCGACACGCTCGTTCCAGGCGTTGCGCATCCGGGTCAACGACGAGCTGGGGCAGATCGAGCGGGCGCTGGAGCAGGCGGTGCGGCTGCTGGCGCCGGGCGGGCGGCTGGTGGTGGTGGCGTTCCACTCGCTGGAGGATCGCATCGTCAAGCGGTTCATGACAGAGGCGGCCGGGCGCCAGCCTGCGCCGTCGCGCCACGATCCCGGCGGCCTGGCGCTGCGGCCGGACAGCGGGTTCGCGCTGCTCGGCGTCAAGGCGCGGCGGCCGACGCCGGCCGAGACCGAGCGCAACCCGAGGAGCCGCAGCGCGCGACTGCGGACCCTGGAACGACGCCTGACGCAACCCTGCGAGGCCAGACCGTGATGATCCGTCCCCTGACCTGCCTGTGCATGCTGCTGGCCGGCGGCTCCGGCCTGTATCTCTACCAGGAGAAGCACCGCACCTCGCTGCTGGATCGCGAGATCACGCGCACCATCCATGCCAGCGAGGCCGCGCACGAGCGCACAGGACTGCTGAAGGCCGAGTGGGCGCTGCTCAACGAGCCCGGGCGGCTTCAGGACCTCGCCGACCGGTTCCTGGCGCTGCACGCGATGTCGCCGTCGCAGTTCGTGCCGGTGGGCGAGCTGGCGTCGCGGCTGCCCGCCGTGGCGGCGCCCCCGGCGGCCTCCGGCGGCACCGACGCGGATCCGGTGGTCGCCGACGCCCGTCCCACCGCGTCGCTCGCGTTCGACGCGACGGCGGCGCGCCCGGATGCCGCACGCCCTGTCGCCGCGCAT
>CAXSER010000022.1:0-17458 GCA_964236315.1 uncultured Acetobacteraceae bacterium
TTCCTCGCGCAGCTTGATGCGTTGCTCGACGCCCTTCTCGAAGTACTGGCCCTCGAAGCTGGTGGGGCCGGGGATCGTGGTGAAGCGGTACTCGGCGGTCAGCGCCAGGCCGGGCACCGCGTCGATGTTGTAGGCGAGGCCGGCCATGCCCTGCACGGCGAGGTTGCCGTCGCTGCCGGTGGAGCGGGCGTAGAACGCGGTGTTGGTGCCGCCGTAGAAGCGGGCGTTGTTGAACTTGGCGCGCTCGTAGCCGGCGCCGACGCCGAGGAACGGGGCCAGGCCGGGCACGCCGAACGGGGTCAGGTCGAAGTCGTAGAGCACGTTGACGAAGCCGCCGTACTCCTGCTTCTCGCCGCCGGCGCGGTAGTTGGCGACGTGGTCGAGCTTGTTGGAGCGCCAGTCGCCCTGCAGCTCGGCGCGCAGGCCGTTGCCCAGGCCGTAGCCGACGCTGCCGCTGAACACCGGGCCGGCGTTGGTGCCGGTGGAGCCGCCGATGGCGCGGCCGGCGCGGCCGGTGCCGGGGGTGCGGCTCAGCGACTGCACGGGGAAGCTGGAGCGGCCGAGGTCCTGGTCCTGCAGGACGCTGCCGCCGCCCGCGGCGCCGATGTAGAGGCCGTCCACCGGCTGCGCCAGGGCGGCGACGGGCACGGCGATCGGCGCGGCCAGGATGCTCGCCGCCAGAAGCGCGTTGCGGAGGGTCATCGTTCAGTCTCCTCGTGGGCGATGTCCGCGTTCGCACGCGGGAGGGGGGCGGTGCCAGCCGCTGCGCCGGTCACTCGTTGCACCCCAATATGACCGATCCCGCAGCGACGCGGGAGGCGTCCGTGTCGGATTGCCAACGTCTGTGGCGGATGCGCAACATGGGGTGCGCAGTTCCGCCACAGTGCTGTCACGAAGCGCCAGGATCAGGCGATGCGGGCCTCGAACGGCGGCACCAGGTCGGGCGTGTCGAACTCCACGACCCAGAGGTCGGGGTCGCGGGCGACCTGGCGTTCGACGTAGGAATCCGCGGTTTCCTGGTCGACCGGGGCGGCGCCGGTGCCGCGCATCCACCCGGCGGCCCCGTCCGGCAGGCGCATCTGGCTGAGCACGCACAGGCCGTCGCGGCCGCGCAGCACGGCGAGCACGCCGCCCGCGTCCTCGTCGCCGTGGCGCAACACCGCGCCCGGATTGCCGTCGCGGCCGGCGAGGCGCAGCGCCGCGCGCACCCACAGACCGGCCTTCAGCCTCGGCTCGACCATCGCCCTGCCTCCCCCTTGCAGCCGGGCCGCCGGCCCGGCGTCGGGACGGCAGGCCGGGGGCTGCGGTGCCGCAACGCGGGCGGCGTCGCGACGTCCCCGTCCTGCCACGCATCCCGTGCTGCCGTGCGCCCCGCGCCGCCGTGCGCCCCGTGTTGCACCGCGCCCCGTGTTGCACCGCACCCCGTGTTGTAACGCACCCGTGTTGCAACGCACCGGGAGCCCGCGCATCCTGCGCCTGCGGAAATGGTCGCGCCGTGTTCATCATCGCGAAAGCCGCAGCGACGATGATGCCGGGGCAGCAACAGCTGGACGGACCGATGGACACAGTGACGCCCGACGAGCCCCTGGCCGCCGCCACCCCGGACGGCGCCGGCGAGGCGGACCGACGCGCGCCGCCGGACCCGGTGCTGGAGTTCCGCGGCCGCATCGTCGACCGCCTCACCTACCAGGTCGGCAAAGACCCGAAGACGGCGGGCGAGCGCGACTGGTTCGTGGCGATCGCGCTGGCCACCCGCGACGGCGTGGTCGACGGCTGGATCGAGTGCAACCGCGAGGCGGTGCGCACCGGGGTCAAGCGCGTCTACTACCTGTCGCTGGAGTTCCTGATCGGGCGGCTGCTGTTCGACGCGCTCGGCAACCTCGGCATCCTGGAGCTGGCGCGCGAGGCGCTGGCCGGGCTCGGGGTGGACCTCGACCGGGTCAGGCTGCAGGAGCCGGACGCGGGGCTCGGCAACGGCGGGCTCGGGCGGCTGGCGGCGTGCTTCATGGAGAGCATGGCGACGCTGCGCATCGCCGCGTACGGCTACGGCATCCGCTACGAGCACGGGCTGTTCCGCCAGACCATCGAGGGCGGCGTGCAGCACGAGCTGCCCGACGACTGGCTGGCGTTCGGCAACCCCTGGGAGTTCGAGCGCGCAGAGGCGAGCTACGGCGTGGGCTTCGGCGGCCACGTCTCCGCCACGCGCGGCGAGGCCGGCGCCGACGGGGCGGACCAGGTGCGCTACGCCTGGCACCCGGCGGAGACGATCTCGGCGGTGGCCTACGACACCCCGGTGGTCGGCGGCGGCGGCGGGGTGGCGACCCTGCGGCTGTGGTCGGCGCGCGCCAAGGCGAAGCTGCGCCTGGAGGACTTCAACCGCGGCGACCACGTGGGCGCGCTGGCCGACCGCACGCGCATGGAGGCGATCTCGCGCGTGCTCTACCCCGGCGACGAGAGCGCGGCGGGGCAGGAGCTGCGGCTGCGCCAGGAGTTCTTCTTCGCGTCGGCCTCGCTGCAGGACCTGATCGCGCGCCACATGCAGCAGTTCGGCGACATACGCACGCTGCCGGACAAGGTGGCGATCCAGCTCAACGACACCCACCCGGCGATCGCGGTCGCAGAGATGATGCGCCTGCTGATCGACCGGCACGGCATCGGCTGGGACGAGGCCTGGCGCATCACCGTGGCGTGCTTCAGCTACACCAACCACACCCTGCTGCCGGAGGCGCTGGAGATGTGGCCGGTGCCGCTGATGGAGCGCCTGCTGCCGCGCCACATGCAGATCATCTACCTGGTCAACGCGCGCCACCTCGAGGGCCTGCGCGAGGCCGGGCGCGGCCAGGACCGCTTCGTCGCGGCCATGTCGCTGATCGACGAGCAGAACGGCCGGCGCGTGCGCATGGGCCACCTGGCGTTCCTGGGCAGCCACAAGATCAACGGCGTCTCGGCGCTGCACACCGACCTGATGCGCCGCACCGTGTTCGGCGACCTGCACTCGATCCTGCCGGACCGCATCACCAACAAGACCAACGGCATCACCTTCCGCCGCTGGCTGCACTACGCCAACCCCGGGCTGACCGGGCTGCTGGTGGAGACGCTGGGGCCGCGCGTGCTGGCCGACCCGGAGGCGCTGCTCGGGCTGGAGGCGTACGCCGACGACGCGGGCTTCCAGGAGCGCTACGCGGCGCAGCGGCGCGACCGCAAGTCGGCGATGATGCGCACCGTCGTCGAGCAGATGAACCTCCAGCTCAACCCGGACGCGATCTTCGACGTGCAGATCAAGCGGCTGCACGAGTACAAGCGCCAGCTCCTCAACATCCTGCACACCGTCGCGCTGTACGACTCGATCCGCTCGCGCTCCACCCAGGACTGGGTGCCGCGGGTGAAGATCTTCGCCGGCAAGGCGGCGCCCGGCTACCACCAGGCCAAGCTGATCATCCGCCTTGCCCACGACGTGGCCGAGGTGATCAACAACGACCCGACCGTGCGCGACCTGCTCAAGGTGGTGTTCCTGCCGAACTACAGCGTCAGCCTCGCCGAGACGATCATCCCCGCGGCCGACCTGAGCGAGCAGATCTCCACCGCCGGCATGGAGGCCTCGGGCACCGGCAACATGAAGATGGCGCTCAACGGCGCGCTCACCATCGGCACGCTCGACGGCGCCAACGTCGAGATCCGCGAGCATGTGGGGGCCGAGAACATCTTCATCTTCGGCATGACCGCGGCCGAGGTGCAGGCGCGCCAGGCCGGCGGCTACGACGCGCACGCCGCCGTGGCGGCCTCGCCGGCGCTGGCCGAGGTGCTGGAGGCGCTGCGCAACGGGGCGTTCTCGCCGCACGAGCCGCACCGCTACCGCGCCCTGGTCGACGGGCTGCTGGCCAACGACCGCTTCTTCGTCACCGCGGACTTCGACGCCTACTGCGAGTCGCACCGGCAGGTCGCGCAGCGCTGGAGCGACCGGGGCGCCTGGTGGCGCTCGGCGATCCTGAACACGGCGCGCACCGGCTGGTTCTCCTCGGACCGCACCATCCGCGAGTACGCGTCCGAGATCTGGGACGTGCCGGTCGGCTGAGCGGCGCGGGGCCGCCCTGCCCTGCCCGCCCGTCAGCGCTTCGGTCGCGCGGCCTGTCCCGGCGCCGTCGCGGCGGGGCGGGACGCGGGCAGGTCCTCCTCCAGGATCGTCAGGTGCACCGAGTAGGACACCTCGCCGTCGTCGGTGTCGCGGTGCAGGGTGCCGATCACCTCGTCGCCGGCCGTCACCTCCACGGAGAGGCCGGCCCGCTTCGGCATCACCACGGCGATGCGCTCGCTGCCGAGCAGCCCGCGCAGGTAGGCCTGCACGCGTTCGCAGTCGGATCTGGTCATTGCCGGTTCGTCCTCGCCACACTTCAGGCGCGTTAACGCCGCAACCCGCCATTGGTGTCGCTCGGCGGGCGCGAAGGCCCGGGGCGTGTCAGCGCCGACCGATGCGCAGGAACGGGCAGGAAGCGTGTTCTTCCCTGGAGGAAAGAACCAAGGAACCTTGCCCAGAGAGTCCGGAAGCGGCCGGCGGTCCGTGACCTCGTGGGCGAAGTCTTTCTGCCTCTTTTTCTTCAGAAGAAGGGTCCTGCCTGCCTGTGGAAGCGGCCGGTTGCCGCCGGATCAACGACAGCCTTCGGCGGGGTCCTGCGTCTCGTCGGGCGGCGGGTCGGGGCGGGGTTTGCCGGGCCGGCGGCCGCGTTCCATCATCGCCCGGACATCACCGATGGAACCCGCACCGATGCAGAAGCTGCCCGCCGCCGCCTTCGCCGCCACCTGCGTGATCGGCGCACAGCTCATGGGCAAGCGGTTCAGCCCGACGCCCGACCACCCGCGCACCGCGATCTGGTACGCCTCGCTGCGCAAGCCGTCGTTCACCCCGCCCGGGCCGGTGTTCGCGCTGGCCTGGACCGGGCTCGACGCCCTGCTCGGCTACGCGGGATACCGGCTGCTGATCGCGCCGGAGGGCACGCGGCGCAGTGCGGCGCTCGGCGCCTGGGCGACCAACATCCTGGGCGTGGCGGGGTTCTCGTGGGTGCTGTTCGGGCGCCGGCGGCTGGACGAGGCGCTCGGCGTCACGCTCGGCATGGTGGGCAGCTCGATCGCGGCGGTCGCCACGGCGGCGCCGGTGGACCGGGCGGCGGCGTGGAGCAGCGCGCCGCTGGCGGGGTGGGTGACGTTCGCGGCGCTGCTGCAGGAGGAGGTGTGGCGGCGCAACGGGTAGGGGGGCGAGGAAGGCAAGGCCAGGGCCCTGCCCTGGACCCGCCAGGGGCGGCGCCCCTGGACCGGCGTCCCGAAGGGGGTCTTCGTCAGCCGGGCTGCATGAACACGCTGTAGACCACCTGCCAGTAGGGGCCGACGAACAGGATCGCGAGGGCGGCGGCGGTGGTCCACACCCCCACCGAGCCCAGCGCCAGCAGCCAGTGCAGCCGGCTGCGGCGCCAGGCGAGGAAGGAGCCGCCGCTGAGCCAGGCCCAGAGCACGAGCACCACGATGAACAGCCAGAGGTACATCGGTCAGTACGCCCCCTTGGTGGTGAGCTGCACGTAGACGCGCTCGGCGAAGTTGCTCATCGCCCAGTGGCGGCTGCCCTCGTCGAGGGTGGTGTCGGCATTGGCGATCGGGCAGTACGCGACGGTCAGGCCGTTGACGATGTCGGCCTGCTCCAGGTTCGGTGCCGCCTTCCTCACCCGCTCGATGATCTGGTTCGTGGTCTGCAGCATCGTCGGCAGGGTCATCTGCTGCAGGAGATCGTCCACGCCGGTCGACTTGTCGGCCAGGACGCGCTTGAGGTCCTCCTGCTCCAGCACCGGGCAGCCGTCCGGGCGGGCGCCGTTCAGCAGCGTGCTGGTGTCGGCGCGCAGGAACTTGGCGAGGAACGGCGTGGCGTTGGCCGGCGCCTGGTTGCCCCAGGCCTGGCGGACGTAGTTGGCGGCGTCCGAGACGTCCTGGTTGCTCATGCCGGCGCCGACGCCGGGCATCACCGCGAACGGGCCGCGCGCCTCCATGCCGCCGAGGATCACGCGGATCACGTCCTGCGGCCCGTAGGCGCGCACCATGCCGTTGCCGTCGAGGGAGGGGATCTTGTTGCTGATGCCGCGGCCGTCGACCTGGTGGCAGGAGGCGCAGTTGTTGAGGTAGGCGGTGCGGCCGGCGACCATGGCGCGTGAGTCGGGGCGGGCCTGGCGGGCCTCGTAGCTCGGCTCGGGCGGCAGGACGCGCAGGTAGGCGACGATGGCGCGCAGCTCGCGCTCGTCGAGCTTCTTGGTGCTGTAGTCGATCACCTCCGACATCGGGCCGGCGACCGGGCCCATCTTCTCGGAGTGGCCGTCGTGCAGCCACTGGACGACGTCGTCGTCGCTGTACGGGCCGAGACCGCTCGTCCTGTCGAAGTGCAGGTTGGGGGCGTACCAGCGGGTGATCGGCCCGCCCTTCAGCTCCACCGCGGCCTTGGTGTTGCCGAGGAAGTTGCGGTTGTTGTGGCACTCGCCGCAGTGCTCGAGGCCGCCCACGATGTAGGCGCCGAGGTTCTGCTCGTCGGTCAGCTTCGGGTCCGGCTTGAACACCTCGCCGGGCACGAAGGCCGCGTCCCACAGGGCGAGCGCCGGGCGCAGGTTGAAGGGGAACCAGATCTTGTTCGGGCGGCGCGGGGCGTGCACCGGGTCGAGCGAGAACAGGTAGGCCTTGATGGCCAGGACGTCGTCGTCCTTGACGGTGGCGTACCAGGGGTAGGGCATCGCCGGGTAGATGTGCGTGCCCTCCGGGTTCACGCCGTGGTGCATCAGCCTGAGGAAGTCGGCGTCGGTGTAGCGGCCGATGCCGGTCTCGGTGTCGGGCGTGATGTTGGGCGTGGAGATGTCGCCGAACGGCATGCCCATGTACTGGCCGCCGGCGAAGTGCTTGCCGCCGTTGGCGCTGTGGCAGCCGATGCAGTCGCCCATCGTGGTCAGGTGCTCGCCGCGCGCGATCAGCTCGGCCGAGGCCTGCGGCGTGTCCGGGCGTTTGCCCGCGGTCTGCTCGGGCACCGTGAGGTCGGCGCGGCCCGGGGCCGCGCCGAGGATGACCATGCCGAGGGTCGCAAGACCCGCGACGGTGCCGAGCAGCCTGCGCTTCATGGTCTCGCCTCCGCCTCCGCCTGTGCGGCGACACCGCCGGCGGACGCTTCCTGGGTGGGTGAGGCGGGCTGCGCCTCGAACGACATGCGCGGGCCGGACGCGGCTGCGATCTGCTCGGCGATGCTGCTGCGCGCGCTGTCGGGCAGCACGAGGTCCGCCCTGTCGGACGGCGCGTCGGAGGCCGGGCCAGGGGCGGCCAGGCCGGGCGGGGCCCCGTCCAGCGAGGCGGCGTCCGTCGGGTCGGCGTCCGTCACGCCCGAGCCAGGCGAGGCGGGATCGAGAGAGGCCTGGCGGTCGGGCGCGGGACCCTTCAGCTCGGGGTAGGACTGTAGCTCGCTGGCGCCGTAGAACGGCTTGTAGGCGCCCTGGTGGCAGGTGGCGCAGTTGATCTTGGCCACGTCGCCGGACGGGCCGAGGCGGCCGGCCGGGAACACGCCTGTCAGGGGCACCATGAAGGCGTTGTTCAGGTCACGCACCATCCGTATCCCATGCCAGGCGGTGACGCGGTTCGGCGTGCTCTGGCTCCAGTCCCCGAAAGCGCGCGTGTTGTGGCAGAAGTTGCAGCTGACGCCGAGGGAATCGGCGAAGTGAACCATCAGCGAGTAGGTCCACTCCGCCTGCGGGATCGACTGGCGGTCGCCGGTCGGCAGGGCGGTGGGGCTCTGCACGCGGATCTGCGCGGCGCTGAGCAGGAACGGCGTGAACGCGTCCGACGGCAGCGCGGAGCCGCCGGCGGTGGGGGCGGCGAGGTCCATGCCGCTGTTGGTCTCGGCCGAGCCGTGGCTGGCGGCGCCGGGGGTGCGGATGAACCAGTTGTTCACCGGCACGCCGTGGCCGCGGTGGCAGGTGTTGCAGGTCACGCCGGTCTTGCCGACGTGCTCGCCCCAGTTGGCGTTGATGTAGCGCACCATCTGCGTCATGCGGCGCGCGACGGTCTTCGTGTAGACGGAGTCCTCGGCCATGTTGACCGCGGAGTGGCAGTAGGCGCAGCCCTCGGTGGGCGCGATCCAGGTGGCGTACGCCGCCATCAGGCGCAGGAACTCGTTGCTGTCGACGTCGCCGAGCACCTTGACGTTCTCGTACGCCTTGGCGGACAGCTCGCCGGAGGCCTCGATCTCGGGCTGCGGCTCGTCGAGGGTGTTGAGCGCCACCTCGCGCCGCTGTGTGCGGGCGTTGTACTGCACGATCTGGCCGACTCCGCGCCAGCCGAGCTGGATGCTGGTGACCGGCAGGCCCTCGAAGGTGAAGGCCAGGCCCACGCCGGCGAGCAGCGCCACGCAGACGATGCCCCCCAGCAGGCAGCTGCCGGGGCGCCGCCCGACCAGGCCCACGAGCCCGGAGAGGGCGCCCGCGACCAGGCGGAACGGCGCGGTCAGGATGTCCATCATTTCGTCACCCCGCGCAGCAGGCCTGGGTCGGTGACCCCTGGGTACATCACCGGGTAGCTCGGCGCGATGCCGTGCTTGACGCCCCACAGGTACCAGTTGTCCACCGCCGTGCCGGTCAGCAGGATGCCGATGCCGCCGGTCAGGGTGCACAGCACCGCGAACCACAGCGCCCAGCGGTGGATGCTCTCGAAGCTGGCGTTGAAGCCCATGATCCAGCGCCAGAAGATGCCGCCGCGCTCCGCCGCGGTGCCGCGGTCGGTGGCGAGCTCGACCTCGCGCTCGCCCCAGTAGCGGCTGACGGCGAGGATGGTGCCGCCGTGCATGGCGAACAGCAGCGTCGAGCCATACAGGAACACGATCGAGAGCATGTGGAACGGGTTGTAATACAAGTTGCCGTAGCGGATCGAAAGCGAGGCGGTCCAGTCCAGATGTGGGAAGATGCCGAACGGCACCGCCTCGGACCAGCTCCCCATCAGCAGCGGGCGAATGAAGCCGTCCACCAGATAAAGCCAGATCGCGGACGCGAACGCCCAGGCCACGTGTGTGCCCATGCCGAGCGCGCGGGCCCGCTGGTACACCCTCACCCACCAGAGCATGATCGCCGTGGTCAGGAAGAAGCCCGCCATCAGCCACCATCCGCCCTCATTGAGCGGCGGGATGCGCAGCCCGTAGATCGGAGCCGGCGGTTGCAGTCCCAGCCAGGGAAGTTGCCGGATGAACTGGATCGGGTCCCAGCCGACCTGGGCCAGCATGTTCAGCCCGATGATCTCGAAGGCGATGAAGCCGCAGACGAACGAGGCGACGCCAAGAGTGCCCAGATAGAACGGGCCGACCTGTGCCGCGCCGATCTTGCCCAAGAGCGTGGACAGGAACGGCTGCATGGTCCGGTTCTCGGTGCCCCATTTCAGGGGTGCGCCTTCATCGACGGGGCCTTCGAGGTCGAGCCGGTTGAACAGGCTCTGATACTCGACCCCGAAGGTGGTGCGATAATCGAACATCGGTTCAGCTCCAGAACGGCAGGTTGAGCCACCAGTTCCACCATTCCGGCCAGCCGCGGGTCCAGAACGGGCCGCTGATGACGATGCAGATGGCGCTCCAGACGCCGGCGTTGATGGCGCAGAACCAGCCCAGGCGGTGGATGCCGAGCGGTCCGATGGAGTAGACGATCAGGTCGCGGAAGAAGCTGTCCTCGAAGCCCGTCGGCGCCACGACCTCGCCCTCGCCGGGGTTGAGCGCGGAGAGGATCACGCCGCCGTGCATCGCCAGGATGAAGGTGGTCGTGAAGAAGAACGTGATCGCGATCATGTGGGCGGGATTGTAGTGGAACTCGATGTGCTGGTAGCCGACGTTGCTGACCCAGTCGAGGTGGCTGATGATGCCGTAGGGGAAGGCGTGGCCCCAGGCGCCGAGCAGCACGGGGCGGATCACCTCCAGGGTGACGTAGGCCAGGATCGCGCAGGCGAAGGCGATCGGCACGTGCAGCCCCATGCCGAGCTTGCGCGCGATCTCGACCATGCGCAGGTCCCACGAGACGAAGGCGCCGATCGCGCAGAAGGTGATCCACTGCCACAGGCCGCCCTCGCGCAGCGGCGCGAAGCCCAGGCCGTAGCTGAGGTCGGGCGGCGGGATGTTGATGCGCCACACGTTCCAGGTCGGGCCGATGGCCGCGCCCCAGAGGATCAGCAGGGTGCCGACCGCGGTGAAGAAGATCGTGGTGACGCCGAAGAAGCCGACGTAGAACGGCCCCACCCAGAAGTCGAACAGGTCGCCGCCGACCAGGGTGCCGCCGCGCACGCGGTACTTGTACTCGAAGTTCAGCATCGCCATGGACGGCAACTCCTGCTGCGTCAGGGGGCCGGCCCGCGCCGGCCCCTCTCGCGTCCGCCTCCCGGGTGGTCCGGGAGGCCGGTCCTCACGGCGCCTTGGGCGCCGTCGGCATGGGCGTCATCTGCCCCACCTGGCTTGCGGGCAGCCGGTCGTGGTTGGCGCCGTCGAGCCAGTTGAAGCGGTCGGTGCTGAGCAGGATGAAGTGGATCACCAGCGCCAGCGTGAGCAGGAACACGAACAGGGTGATCAGCGCCCTGCGCGGGTCGAACAGCATCCAGATGCGAAACATCGTGCGTGCCCCTCAGGCCAGCGTGTGCAGCAGGGCGGAGCCGAGCGTGGCCGCGTGCAGGGCGAAGGCGTGGCCGAGCGTGGCGCCGTGCTCCAGCATCGCGGTGCCGGCGGGGTGGGGCGCGTAGTTGCCGCCCCAGGGGCGCCACAGCCAGGCGAGGATATGCGCCACCACGGCGATCCCGGTGAACAGCAGGAAGCTGAGCACGAAGATGCGGTTGAACTCGCGGGCCTCTGGCTCGCTCAGACCCGACAGGGTTGAGCGCCTGGCGACCTCGTTGGCCATGTCATCGACTCCTGGTTGTTGGAACCTGGTGATTCCGGGGGTGGTTCACGGCAGCGCCGGCGCCGAGAGGGACGCCTCGACACGCTCGGCCGTGATCTCGCGCTCGCCGCCGTGGGCGGCATCGCGCTCGATGCGCTCGCGCAGCCGTCTGGCCGCGGAGATTCGGACTAGGAAGGGTTCGCGCGCGACCTCGCGGTCGAGCAGCGCCGCCGCCTCCGGGCTCCAGCGCGCCTCGGCGGCGCCGGCCGCCACGCGACGGGCCGGGGTGGCGTCGATGCGGTCCAGCTCGGTGCCCAGCGGCAGCATGTTGAACAGCGCGTCGAACAGGGCGTTGCAGTATTCCTGCACGAGGTAGGTGGCCCCCGCGTAGCCCATGAACGGGGTGCCGGTGCTGCGCCGGATGATGGCGCCCGGGAACGAGGCCGGGATGTACATCGGCTTCAGGCCCAGCTCGGCGGCGTAGATGCGCTCGTTGTTGGAGCCGAACAGCACCATCGGGCGCGTCGTGCGCAGCTGCTCGCGCACCCACTGGTTGTCGGGCTTGATCCCCGGGCGGCGGGCGTGGCTGAAGGCGCAGGGGATGCCGAGCTCGCTCTCGAGGAACTGGCGCAGGCCGTGCTCGTAGGTCGCGGTCGCCACGACGGCGAAGCTCGCGGTCGCGAAGAAGTCCTGGGTGACGCTGCGCCACAGGTCCCAGATCGGCTTGACGGTGGAGAGCTTCTCGGCGGCGATGAAGGGCTCGGGGTCGACCCCGGCAAGCTGGCCGAGGCTGCGCAGGAAGCTGGTGGTGGCGAACAGGCCGATCGGGGCCTGCAGGTACGGCTTGCCCAGCTCCTCGCAGAGCATGCGGCCGAACTCGCGATACAGGCAGACGTTGACGACGGCGTCGGCGAGGCGGGGCGTGTCGTCGAGGTGCGCGCCCATCGGGTAGACCAGGTTGACCGCGCAGCCGATGCCCTCGACCAGGCGGCGGATCTCGGCCAGGTCGGACGGCATGTTGAAGGCGCCGTGCATGGCGCCGATGATGTTGACCAGCGGCTTCGTGGCCACGGGCGCGGGCGCCTCGGCGCCGGTGCGGCGGATGGTGGTGCCGCGCTTCTTTCGGGTGCCGAACTGGGTGTGGAGCCAGAACAGGGCGCGGTCGGCGCACTGCCACTGGTCCTCGTCGATGGTGCGCGGGATGAAGCGCAGCAGGCCGGAACCCTCGGGGGTGACGCCGCCGCCGATCATCTCGGCGATGGAGCCGGTGACGACGACGCCGGGCATCTCCGGGTGCTCGGCGCTGCCGGCGCGGTTGGCCTGGCGCAGGGCGTCCTCGGTGCCGTTCATCGACAGGTCGTCCTCGGACAGGCCGGTGACGGCGATCGGCAGCTCGTGGGGCGGCAGCGCGTCGGTGTAGTGCAGCACGGCGGTCACCGGCAGGTTCTCGCAGCCGACCGGGCCGTCGATGATGACGCGCAGGCCGCGCAGGGCGGAGAACGCGTACACCGCGCCCCAGTAGCCGCCGGCGCGGTCGTGGTCGATCACCAGCATGGCGTCACATCCCCCCGACGTAGTCGGCGAGCGCCGGCTTGGCCGCAGGCGGGGCGATCGAGGGGAGGTCGGAGAGGCGGACGGGGCCGGCCTGCACCGGGACCTGCTGCGCGGGCGTGGGGGGCGCGTCGGCGAGCGGCGGCAGGGGGGCGGGCTTTGCCATGGCCGCGTCGGCATCGCCGAAGAAGGCGACCATGCGGGAGAAGCGCTCGCGGCCGCGGGTCTGGGCGGCGACGGTGCCGGCCAGGGAGGCGGCGCCGGGGATGCCGAACAGGGGGCGGGAGGAGACGATGTTGGTGAAGTAGATCGCGGGGATGCCGGCCTCCTTGGCGCGCTGCACCACGGGGGTCGTGCCGATCGCCAGGTCGGGCCTGACCTCGCGGAACGCGGCGAGGTCCTGCTCCAGGGAGGCGCGGAACTGGACGTGGGCGCCGTGGGCGGCGAGCCAGGCGCGATCGTCCTCGTTCCAGGCGGTGCGCGGGCAGGCGGTGCCGACGTAGGGGACTTCTGCCCCCGCCTCGACCAGGAGGCGGGCGACGAGAAGCTCGGAGCCCTCGTAGCCGGAGACGGTGATGCGGGCGGAGACCGGGTTGGCGGCGAGGGTGGCGCGCAGGGCGGGGAGGCAGGCGGCGCGGGCGGCGTCGATGGCGGTCGCACCCAGGCCGGCGGCGCGGCCGACGGCCGCGAGCCAGGCGTCGGTGGCCTCGACGCCGACCGGGCCGGAGCCGACGACGGGGCGGCCGGCGGCCTCGAACTCGCGGATGCTGGCCGTGTAGAACGGGTGGACGGCGGCGGCGACGTCGCAGTCGAGCGCGCCGTACAGGTCGCGCCACTCGCGGGCGGGGGTGGGCGGGGCGACGGCCAGGCCCATGGGGGCGAGCAGGCCTGCGATGCCGACGGGGTCGGCGGGGAACAGCTCGCCGATCAGGGCGACGGTGGGCAGCTCGGTGCGCGGGCCGCGGGGGCGCAGGACGGGGCCGGCCTCGGCCTCGGCGCGGGCGGCGCGGAGCATGGCGGCGGAGAGCACGTCCTTGGCCTCGGCGTGGGTGGGGACGCCGAAGCCGGGGACGTCGATGCCGATCACGCGCACGCCGTCGATCTGTTTCGGCAGGAGATCGAGGGGGACGCCGGAGGCGGTGGGCACGCACAGGTTGATGACGACGACGGCGTCGTAGTCCTCGGGCTTCGCGGTCTGGGTGACGGCGTCGCGGATGTCCTCGTAGAGCTGGCCGCGCACCAGGGTCTCGGAGTTGAAGGGCACGTAGCCGACGCTGCGGCGCGCGCCGTAGAAGCGGGCGGTGAAGCTCAGGCCGTACACGCAGCACGCCGAGCCGCAGAGGATGGTGGCGACGCGGCGCATGCGCAGGCCGACGCGCAGGCTGCCGAAGGCGGGGCACATGGACTGCGGCTGCTCGTGCGGGCCGCGGGGGTAGTCGGCGATCAGTTTCGCCAGCACCTCGCCCTTGCCGGCGGAGCGGGCGGCGTCGAGCATGGTCTCGCGGCCGGCGTGGCAGCTGCCCGCGGCCGTGCCGGGGGGCTCGTGCGGGGCCGCGGAGGGCATGACGTCGAGGGCTGGCGTCGCGTCGAGGGCGGGGCCGTCCATGCCTATGCGCCCTCGTACATGACTTCGAGGGAGGGGCGGGCGGCGAGGCTGGTGGCCGAGCACATGTCGTCCATGGTCGCGGGGTCGAGCACCACGCCACGGCCGACGGCCTCGCCCTTGAACAGGCCGAGCAGGCCGTCCTGGGTCAGGGGCTTGGGGCGCAGCGGGGGGGCGGCGGCGATCTCGGCGGCGAGGTCGGCGAACAGGGGCTCCCAGCGCGAGCCGGGGGCGCCGACGATCTCGTAGTTTGCACTCTTGCGGCGGATGTCGTCGTCGGCGGGGATGGCGGCGAGGACGGGGATGCCGACGCTGTCCGCGAAGGCCTGGGCCTCGCCGGTGCCGTCGTCCTTGTTGATGACCAGGCCGGCGACGCCGACGTTGCCGCCGAGGCGGGCGAAGTAGTCGACGGCGGAGCAGACGTTGTTGGCGACGTAGAGCGACTGCAGGTCGTTGGAGCCGACGACGATGACCTTCTGGCACATGTCGCGCGCGATCGGCAGGCCGAAGCCGCCGCACACCACGTCGCCGAGGAAGTCGAGCAGCACGTAGTCGAAGCCCCACTCGTGGAAGCCCAGCTTCTCCAGCAGCTCGAAGCCGTGGATGATGCCGCGCCCGCCGCAGCCGCGACCGACCTCGGGGCCGCCCAGCTCCATCGCGTACACGCCGTCGCGCTTGAAGCAGACGTCGCCGATCTGCACTTTTTCCCCGGCGGCCTTCTTGCGCGAGGAGGTCTCGATGATGGTCGGGCAGGAGCGGCCGCCGAACAGGAGCGAGGTGGTGTCGCTCTTGGGGTCGCAGCCGATGAGCAGGACGCGCTTGCCGTGCTGCGCCATCGTGTAGGAGAGGTTGGCGAGGGTGAAGCTCTTGCCGATGCCGCCCTTGCCGTAGATCGCGATGATCTGGGTTTCGACCTTCGCGGGCGCGGGGGCGTCGGGGACTGCGAGGGTGTCGCTCATCGGGCGGATCTCCAGTCGAGGATCATCTTCAGGCAGTCGGGGTCGCCGAACGCGGTGCCGTACGCCGCGTGGGCGTCGGCGGCAGGGCTGCGGTGGGTGATCAGGCCGTCGAGCGAGAGCGCGCCGTCGTCGATCAGGCGGCGCACGGCGTCGAGGTCGTCCGGGCGGAACTCGGCGGCGATGCGCAGGCGGGCCTCGCGCATGAAGGCGGGGGCGAAGGCGAAGGCCACGCTGCCGGGGTAGAAACCGGCGAGCACGACCTCGCCGCCGCGCGCCAGGCGGGAGACCAGGGTGTCGAGCAGGGACGCGTCGCCGCTGGCGTCGAGGATGCACGTGTGGTCGCGCTTCGTGTCCTCGTCGGGGGAGAGCACGGGGTAGCCGCGGGCGCCGGAGCGGCGGCGGGGCTCGGTCTCCCACACGGTCGGCGGGGCGTCGCCGCGGGCAAGGACGATGCGGGCGAGCAGGCGGCCGAGCACGCCGTGGCCGACGATCAGGGTGGGCGCCGCGCCGCCGGCGATGGCGTGGTACGCGGTGGCGGCCAGGGCGAGGAGGGTGCCGCGCTCGCCGAGTGCGGCGTCGATGGGCAGGGCGCGGCTGCCGGGGAGGACGACGCGAGAGGCGGCGCCGCCGAACAGGCCGCGCACGTCGCCGAAGCATTTCGCGCCGGGAACGAACACGGACTCGCCCTTGGCGCGGCCGGAGTCGGCACCGGCCTGGGTCACGCGGCCGACCGACTCGTAGCCGGGGACCAGCGGGTAGCCCATGCCGGGGAAGTCGGGCATGCGGCCGGACCAGAGCAGGCGCTCGGTGCCGGCGCTGATGCCGCTCCAGTCGATGTCCACCACCACGTCGGCCGGGCCAGGCGCGGACAGGTCGAGCGCGGACAGCACCGCCTTTCCGGGAGCCTGCATCACCACAGCCATGGCCTGCATCGGGGACCTCGAGAACCGGGGCGGCCGGAGCGTGTCGGCCTGGGGTGTCAGCGGGAAGTGTCAGGCTGACAAGACACCTTAGGCAGACAAGCGGACTGGACACAACGGGTTTGCGGGGGATTCGTCGGGCGTGCGCAAGGAAGGCCAGGGCCCTGCCCTGGACCCGCCAAAGGCTCGCCTTTGGAAACATTCACGAAGAGGCGCGCGGGGCACCGGCCGGGGGCGGACTCCCGGGGTGGATTCTCAAGGCAATCGCCTTGAGCGGAGTCCAGAGGCAGAGCCTCTGGCCTTGCCTTGCTAGCGGGCCGGGGTGGTGGCGACGATCGCGCGGGCCACGAGGGGCGTGCGGGTGCGCAGCAGGCGGGAGCGGGCGAAGCCGGCCTCTGCGAGCATGGCCTGGATGCGGGCGGGGGTGCGCGGGCGGCCGCTGCCCATCGCGAGCAGGTAGAAGCCGAAGTAGGCGTCGCCGGCGGGCTCGGCGCCGGGGGTGCCGGACATGGGCTCGCCGATCAGCAGCGTGCCGCCGGGGACCAGGGCCACGCGGATCGCGCGCAGCAGGGCCAGGGCGGTGGCGTCGTCGTGGTCGTGCAGGACGCGGATCAGGCTGGCCAGGTCGGCGCCCTGCGGGAGAGGGTCGCGGGAGAAGTCGCCGCCCACGGCGTCGAAGCGGCCGGTGCCCGGGGAGCGGCCGAGGCGGGCGCGGGCCAGGGCGGCGACGGCGGGCAGGTCGAACAGGGTCAGGCGCAGGTGCGGCGCGTGCTCGGCGGCGGCGAGGAGGAAGGCGCCGCTGCCGCCGCCGACGTCGAGCAGGTGGCGGTGGCGGCGCACGCGGTAGGCGGCGAGCACCTCGTCGGCGACGATGCGCTGCGAGGCGGCCATCAGCTCGGAGTAGGGCGCGACGCTTTCCGGGCGCAGGTCGGGGCCGGGGACGGAGTCGGCGGGGGGCGTGGCGGCGTAGGGCCAGTAGGCGGCCAGCGCGGTGGGGGCGTGGGTGCCGCGCAGCAGGGCGAGAGGGTCGCGCAGGTCGTCGTAGAGCAGGCCGTGGTGCTCGATCATCGCGAGCACGCCGGGGTTGTCCACGAGGGCGGCGCCGAGGGGGCCGGGGCCGTAGAGCGCCCTGCCCTGCTCCGTGCCGCGCACCGCGAGCAGGCGGAGCGAGGCGGCGGCGGCGAGCAGGCGCTCGGCGGCGGGCTCGTCGAGGGACAGCTCGGGGGCCAGGGAGGCGGCGGTGCGCGGGCCGTCGAGCAGGCGGCGCGGCAGGTCCAGGCGCACGGTGGCGAGCAGGACCTGCGAGTAGACGAAGCCGGCGCACAGGTCGAACAGCGCACGGGCACGGGCACGGGCGACCGGCCGCGTCGGGGGGAAGGCGGCGGCGGCGCGGCGGAAGGCGGGGCGGGCCTGGAGGCGCATGGCGGCGTGGGCGAGGCGGGCGGCCCAGGTCATGGCGGCGGGGTTCCGAGGAAGCAAGGTTGAGGCTCTGCCTCAAACTCCGCCAAAGGCTCGCCTTTGGAA
>CAXSER010000023.1:0-16620 GCA_964236315.1 uncultured Acetobacteraceae bacterium
ACCGGGCAGGGAGCGCCGTCGGGGCGGTCCAGCGCGCGGGCCCAGTCGGTCGCGGGGTGGGTCGCGAGGGTCTGGCCGGAGCCCGCGAGCAGGGCGTCGAGGCGGGCGAGCCAGCGGGAGGGGCCGGCGGGGGCGCCGTCGCGGCGGCGGGGGCAGGACAGCACCACTGTGGGGGCGGCGCAGCAGGCGGCGGCGAAGTCGTGCGCAGCCTGGCCGACGCGCTGCTCGGGCGACGGCAGGCCGACGGCGGCGCGCATCGCGCGGCTCATCCAGGGGCCGGGGTCGGCGGCGCCGGGCCACACGTCCTCGGCGAGGCCGCCCAGGACCATCAGGTCCACGGTCTGCAGGCGCGACTCCAGCAGGCCCCACACGAACAGGCGGGGGTGCTCGGTGCCGTCGCGGCCGCGCAGGGCACGGCGGGAGCGCACCACGAGGCCCTCCAGGGAGGCGTCGAGCAGGCCGGGGAGGGTGTCGAGGGGCTGCGGCGGCAGATCGGCGACGCCGGGGGCCAGGGCGTCGGCCAGCGCCGCGAGGTGGCCGGAGAGGGCGGCGCCGTCCTCGGCGTGCCAGAGGCGTGCGCCGTCCTCCTCGTCGGTGGCGGCCAGCGCCTCGGCGGAGCGCACCAGGGCGTCGAGCGCGTCGGACAGCGGGGCCAGCGGGTGGGCGGCGAGCGACAGCAGCGGGGCGAGGCAGCGCTCCAGGCGGTCCACCAGCGCGCCGGCGTCGCGGAGTGCTTTGGCGCGGCGTCCGGGCTTGGCGTCGCGCTGTGCGTCGCCGGGTTCGCGGGGAGCGTCGGCAGGCGGCGGGGGCGAGGCGGCCTCGCGCAGGAGGTCGGCGCGGGCCTGGGCGTCGAGGGCCTGGCGCAGGCCGGCGGGGCCGGAGGCGGGGCGTGGTCCGCGCAGGCAGGCCAGCTCAAGGGTGCGCGCGGCCTCGCGGCAGTCGGCGGGGGAGAGGCCCGCGGCGGCGAACGGGTGCTTGAGCAGGGAGAGCAGCGGCACCGGGGCGAAGGCCTCGGCGACCGCCAGGGCGAGCAGGCGCAGGAAGGCGGCGGGCGGGGTCTCGGCGAGCGGCTCGCCGGCGCTGTCGTCGACCACCACGCCGAAGCGCAGCAGCTCGGCGACCACACGCGCGGCCAGCTCGCGGTCCGGGGTGACCAGGGCGGCGCGCTCGTTCGGCCGCTCCAGGGTCTCGCGCAGCACCAGGGCGACGGCGGCGGCCTCCTCCTGCTGGTCCGCGGTGACCAGGCGGTGCAGGCCGTCGCGGCTTGCCGGGGGCACGAGGGGGGCGGCTGCGTCGGCCACGGTGCCGGTCGCGGGATCGCGGGGCGCCGGGTCGGACAGGTCGGGCGGGAAGGCGTCGGCGGACGGGGTACGCCACTGCGCGAGGCGCTCGGCGGGGAGCAGGGCCAGGCGGAGCAGGGCGCTGCGTGCGTCCGGGACCGGGTCGTGGGTGGGGATGTGCGCGGGGCCGGTCCAGCGGGCGACGTCGCCGGGGCCGGCGCCCATGGCGGCGAGGAGGCGCTGCATGCCGGCCTGCGGGTGGGACTCTGCGGGCGGGGCCTCGCCGGGACCGGGCCACAGTGTCGGGTCGAAGCCCGGGAGCACCACCAGGCCGCGGGGCAGGCGGGCGACCGAGAGCAGCAGGCGGGCCACGGAGGGGATGCCGCCGGTGGTGCCGGCGGCGATCACGTCGTGGTCGGGGGGAGTCTCCGCCCAGGCGGCCTCCTGGGTGCGGAGCAGGGCGACCTGGCGGGCGGTGGGGTCCATCTGGCCACGCTCGGCGAGCAGCGCGGGCCACACGCGGGTCACGATGGAGAGGAACTCCAGCGTCACCTGCCAGTGCTCGGCGAAGCCGGCGTCCACGGCGCCGGGCAGGGCCTCGGCGAGGTCGACCTCGGAGCGGTGCGCCTCGTCGAGCAGGCGGGCCAGCTCTGCGGCGAGCGTCCAGGCGCGGTCGGCGGTGCGGGGGGCACCGTGCTCGCCGTCCAGCGCGAGGATGAGGCGGGAGAGGATCGCGAGGCGATGCATCGGCTCGATCGCGGGCGGCAGGTCGAGCGCTCCGGCCAGGGCGAACGGCGCCTCGTCGGGCGCGCCGAGAGCGAGGATGCGCGGCAGCAGCAGGGCGCGGCCTGTGGACTGGCGCAGGAATGCGTCGGCGAGGGCACGGACCGCGCGCTGCGTCGGCAGCAGGACCAGGGTGCGCGACAGGGCGAGCGGGTCGTCGCCGGCGCGGGCCAGGCAGTGCTGCGCGAGGGTGTCGAGGAACGGCAGCGTCGCGGGGATCGACGCGAGGTTGGGCGCGAGGCGGGGCGCCGTGTCGGGGGCGAGCTCGCTCATGTGGTCTCGCTGGTTTCCTGGGCGAGCAGCGCGGTCTCTGCCTCGCACAGGTCCTGCGGGCGGCTCAGGTGGAACCACAGGCCGTCGTGCACCACGCAGCGCAGGCGGCCGGCGGCGATGGCGCGGTCCCACAGCGGGTTCAGGCTGAACGGGGCGGGGCCGGCGTCCTGGAACAGCGCGGGGGTGGCGAGCTGCACGCCGGCGTAGACGTAGGGCACGATCTCCTGGGCGCGGGCGCGGCGGGGCGTGCCCCAGGCGTCGACGGCGAAGTCGCCCGTGCCGGTGTCGGAGTGGACCTGGAAGGTGCGGTGCACCAGGAGCACGGCGTCGGCCTCGGCGGGGTCGAAGGCGGCGGCGAGGCGGGCGAGGGCGGGGGTGGGACCGTCGAGCCAGACGCTGTCGCCGTTGATGGTGAAGAAGGCGTCGCCGAGCAGGCCATCGGCGAGGGCGGCTGCGACCGCGCCGCCGGTGTCGAGCAGGGCGGGCTCGCGGCGGATCATGACGGCGGGTGCGGCGCGGGCGCACAGGTGGGCCTCCAGCCGCTCTGCCTGCCAGTGGGTGTTGACGACGACGTGGTCAACCCCGGCGGCGAGCAGTCGGTCCAGCGCGTGGTCGATCAGGCTGCGCCCACCCAGCGGCAGCAGCGGCTTGGCGGTGGCCTCGGTCAGCGGGCGCATCCGTGTGCCGAGGCCGGCGGCCAGCACCATGGCGTGGTGCACCGGGACGGCGGCGCGTGGAGGCATTGCGTGGGTCACGACAGGCGCGCCGCGATGGCCGCGCGCAGCACGGCATCGAGGCGAGTGTCCCAGCCGGAGAGGCTGGCGCGGCGGCGCTCGCCGTCGGGATGCAGGTCGATGGCGAGGGCGTCGGCGGGGCGGAGCGGGCCGAGGCGGTCGGGCCACTCGACGAGGATGATGCCGTCGCGCGCCTCGTCCCAGCCCAGCTCGTCGAGGGCGGACGGGCCGTCGAGGCGCCACAGGTCGAGGTGCAGGATCGGGCCGAGCGGGGAGTCGTAGCCCTGCACCAGGGTGTAGGTCGGGCTGGGGACCTCCAGCGCGGGGTCGCGGCAGGCTGCGCGCAGCAGGGCGCGGGCGAGGGTGGTCTTGCCGGCGCCGAGCGGGCCGTCGAGCAGCACCGAGTCGCCCGGGCGGAGCGCGCCGGCGACCGCGCGGCCAAGCGCCTCGGTGGCGTCGAGGTCGTCGAGCATGAGGGTGTGCGGGGCGCGGGTCATCGGCGCGATTGTGGCCTTTCCCCATGCCCGCGACAACGCGCCGCCTTCGTCGTGCCGGTCCAGGGGCGCGGCCCCTGGCGGGTCCAGGGCAGGGCCCCGGCCTTGCCTGCCTGCCGCGCCGGTTTGCAGGACGGGGCGGTGTCCCTAGATTGCCGGCATGACCGAGCACATCGAGACAGAAATCGCCATCATCGGCGCCGGCCCCGTGGGCCTGTTCGCCGCGTTCGAGTGCGGGATGCTGTCGCTGGGCTGTGTGCTGATCGACGCGCTCGACGAGGTGGGCGGGCAGTGCGCCGCGCTGTACCCGGAGAAGCCGATCTTCGACATCCCCGGCCACCCCGCGATCGAGGCCGGGGCGCTGATCGCGAAGCTGGAGGCGCAGGTGGCGCCGTTCGCGCCGCGACGGCTGCTGGGGCGCAGGGTGGAGCGGCTGGAGGGAGGCGCGGGGGCGTTCGTGCTGACCACGGACCGGGGGGACGTGGTGCACGCGCAGACGGTGCTGGTCGCGGCGGGGGCGGGGGCGTTCGGGCCGAACCGGCCGCCGCTCGACGGGCTGGCGGCGTTCGAGGCCAGCGGGGGGGTCCAGTACTACGTGCGCCGGCGGGAGGATTTCCGCGGGCGGCGGGTGGTGATCGCGGGCGGCGGGGACTCGGCGGTGGACTGGGCGCTGTCGCTGCGCGAGGTCGCCGAGCGGGTCAGCGTGGTGCATCGCCGCGCGAAGTTCCGCGCCGCGCCGGAGATGGCGGCGCGGCTGGATGCGGCGGCGGAGGCTGGGGAGATCGACCTGGTGGTGCCGTTCCAGCTGCACGCGCTGCACGGCGAGGGCGGGGTGCTGTGCGGCGTCGAGGTGGCCAGCCTGGCCGGGGAGACGCGGGTGATCGAGGCGGACCGGCTGCTGGCGTTCTTCGGGCTGTCGATGGACCTGGGGCCGATCGCGGGGTGGGGGCTGGCGCTGGAGCGGCACCACGTGGAGGTCACGCCGGCGACCTGCGCGACGTCGGTGCCGGGGGTGTTCGCAATCGGCGACATCTGCGCGTATCCGGGGAAGCTGAAGCTGATCCTGCAGGGGTTCAGCGAGGCGGCGATGGCGGCGCACGCGATGCGGACGATGCTGCGGCCGGACCAGGCGCTGCACTTCGAGTACTCGACCAGCCGGGGGGTGCCGGCAGGGGCGGGCTAGGAGAAAGGCCAGGGCCCTGCCCTGGACCCGCCAGGGGCAGCGCCCCTGGGCCGGCTTCTCTTAAGTCGAGGTTTCCAAAGGCGAGCCTTTGGCGGAGTTTGAGGCAGAGCCTCAACCTTGCCTGTTTCCCGGCGTGTCATGCGGAAGGTCCCAGCCATGAGCGACTACGTCATTCCCCCGCCGGCGCAGGCCAGCGTTCCCGTGCAGGGCGGCGGGCTGTTCCCCGTGCGCAGGATCTTCTGCGTCGGGCGCAACTACGCCGAGCACGCGCGCGAGATGGGCGCGGACCCGGAGCGCGAGCCGCCGTTCTTCTTCACCAAGCCGGCGGATTCGGTGCTCACCGGAGGCGCGGACATGCCGTATCCGGCGGCGACGGCGGAGCTGCACCACGAGATGGAGCTGGTGGCGGCGATCGGAGTGGGCGGGTCCGACATCGCGGCAGGCGATGCGCTCGGGCACGTGTGGGGGTATGCGGCGGGGCTCGACATGACGCGGCGCGACCTGCAGGCGGTGGCGAAGAAGGCCGGGCGTCCGTGGGACATGGCGAAGGGGTTTGACCAGTCGGCGCCGACCGGAGTGCTGGTGCCGGTGGCTGCGTGCGGGCATCCGCGGGCAGGGCGGATCGAGCTGCGGGTGGGCGGCGCGGTGCGGCAGGTCGGGGACCTGGGGGAGATGATCTGGGACGTGGCGGAGACGGTGGCGGCGCTGTCGGCGCTGGTGCGGCTCGAGGCGGGTGACCTGGTGTTCATGGGGACGCCGGCCGGGGTGGGCGCGGTGGCACGGGGCGACGTGCTGGTCGGCACGATCGAGGGCGTGGGCGAGGTACGCACCACGATCCGCTGAGGCGCGGGGCCTGCCCGTGCCGGACGCTTCGGCCTGCGGGGCGCGGTGTCCGGCACGGGGGCGTTCAGGCCGGGCTCAGCGCAGGATGATCTCGACGCGTCGGTTCTGCGGTTCGCGCACGCCCTGGGCGGTCTGCACGAGGGGGTTTGCCTCGCCGTAGCCGCGGATGGCGATCTCGGCCATGGGCACGCCGTCGTGGACCAGCTCGGCCTCGACGCTCCTCGCGCGGCGCACCGACAGGCCCTGGTTGTAGGCGGGCGTGCCGGAGAGATCGGTGTAGCCGTTGACCTCGATGCGCGTGGTCTGCACGCGCGTCGAGTTCTGCGCGGCCTCGGCGATGATCTGGCGCGCGCGGCCGGTGAGGTCGGCGCGGTCCCAGTCGAAGAACACGAGGTAGGTGCGGCTGGGCGCCATCGGCGGGGTGGCGATCGGCGTCGGCGCCGGGGCGGGCGGAGCGGGCGGTGCGCCGAAGGCGTAGGCGAGGCCGGCGACGAACAGGTGGACGAAGATCGGCGAGAGCTTGATCGGGCCCTTGCTGAGGGTGTTGCCGGTGTAGAAGTTGCTGGTGAGCGGGTCGGGGTCGGGGATCGCGATCAGCCGGTAGTCCACGCTGAAGGCGAGGCCGGGCACGGCCTGGATCGGGAAGGCCAAACCGACGATGCCCTGGGCGGCGAAGTTGGCGCCGCTGGTGCCGCCGATGTGATGGACGAAGCTGGGCTGGTCGATGCCGACCACGGGCGCGTCGACATGGGTCCAGAGCGCGCCGACGCCCAGGCCGACGTAGGGTTTGACGAAGCCCTCGTCGATGCCGAGCTTGGGCGGGTCGATCACGTAGATGGCGTTGGCGAAGCCGCCGTAGCTCTCCTGGTGTCCCGTCTGCCTGTTTGGCGGCGCGGTCGGCGAGAGCTTGTTGAGGTTGTTGTAGTCGTAGGCGCCCTCGACCTCGAACTGGAGGCCGTTGCCGAGCGCGTAGCCGGCGAAGGCCGCGCCGGCAAACCCGGGGCCGAAGCGCTCCTCGGCACGGCCCGGGCTGAGCGGCTGGTCCATTGGGTGGACATGGATGTCCTGCAGCAGGCTGTAGGCCCCGCCGAGTCCGATGTAGGGGGCACCCCCGCTGCCCGACGGGGGCGGCGGGGGCTGCTGGGCAGAGGCCACGCCATGCAGCCCTGCGAGGCAGGTTGCGGCGAGTGCGGCAAGGCGGATTCTTGGCATGATCGGTGGCTCCGTTGGGGAACCGTGTCCTGGCTGGCGTGCTCTTGTTGCAGACATCGTGGGTCAGATTCGTGACGGCATGCAATACTGATTAGCGGTATCTTTGTGCTAAAACCTAAAAGGTCGCTTAAATGTCACATAATCGTAGTATATTACTCATGTCCATGCCAAGGAGTTATCTGATACCGCGGCCGATATGTCTGGGTATGATGGAGACATAGTGAAACTGTACTGGAAGGCCGCGGTGAAGGTGGCACTTCCTGCGCATCGACACCTGCTCCGTGCCGGTAACGAGCGACGGAACGCGTTGTCTCGGCCAGGAGCATGGTTGCCGCAGGAGACCGTGGCCGGGAGATGCCTTTGCGGCGACGATGCCGCGCCGGCGAGGTCAGGCAGGTCGCCTGCACGTCCTGCCCGCCCGGGACGGTTGGGCGGCAGAGACCTTCCGCCAACGGCAGGTTCGGACCCGGACCCCGACGTGGCCGGCGCGCGGCCCAGGATGCGAAGCGCATCCACCCGCCGGCAGGTGGATGCGCCGCGCCGGCTATTCGGCCGCGGTGGCGAAGGGCAGGCCGGTCTCGATCGGCAGGGTCTCGTCGCGGCTCCACTCGTTCCAGGAGCCGAAGTAGAGGCGGACGTCGTTGATGCCGGCCTCCTTGAGGGCGACGAGGGAGTTGGAGGCGCGGGCACCCTTGAAGCAGAACAGGTAGACGGTGGTCGCCGGGGTGATGCCGACGGAGGCGCACTCGGCGAGGATCTCGTTGCGCGACTTGAACATCGGGCCCGAGGCGGAGGGCTTCATCAGGCGGTACCACTCGATCCAGCGCGAGCCGGGGATGCGGCCCTTGCGCGGGCAGAAGTCCGGGCCGTAGGGCGAGGAGCTCTCGCCGATCCACTCGTCGGCGTCGCGCACGTCGAGCTTGACGATGCTGTCGTTGCCCAGCGCCGCGAGCATGTCGTCGCGGTCGAGCATCATCTCGCGGCCGGCCTCGGTGAGGGGGAACGGCTTCGGTGTTGTCTGCGTCGCCTCGGTGGTGACATCCATGCCGGCGGCCTTCCAGGCGACCAGGCCGCCATGCAGCACGCGGGCCTCGGGGTAGCCCATGAACTTCAGGAGGAAGTAGCCGCGGCAGGACTGGCCGAAGCCGGAGTTCATGCTCTCCTCGTAGCACACCGCCGTCTCGGCGCCCGACAGGCCGGCGGCCCCGAACGAGGCGGCGAACTTCTCGCGCAGCTCGGTGATCGCGTCGGGCGTGGACATCGCCAGGTGCGTGAAGATGTCGTGCACGTTAACGGCGCCGGGTATGTGGCCGGCGGCGTAGGCGTCGGGGTTGCGGGTGTCGATGATCACCGTGGTGGCCGGCGGCATCGCGGCCAGCTCGGCGGGGGTGACCAGGACCTTCTCGCTCATGGGCATGCTCCTCGATGTGGCGGCCTGCGCGGCAGGCCCCGGGGTGGGGGGCGGGAAGGAAGCAAGGCCGGGCTCTGCCCGGATCCGCCAGGAGCGAACCGCCCCTGGACCGGCTTTCTCAAGTAAGGCCAGTCCAGGGCGGCTCGCCCTGGCGGAGTTTGAGGCAGAGCCTCAACCTTGCCTTGCCGGCGTCAGTTGGCGGCCAGCGCCGCGAGCTCGTGGCGCAGGTGCCGGATCGAGGGCGTGATGATCGCCACGAACCAGGCCTCGCGCTGCAGTCGCGACACGACGGAGCCTTCCAGGTAGCCGCGGGCGCCGGCGTGCATCATCGCGGCCTGGCTGGCGGCCAGGGTCAGCTCGCTGCAGGCGACGCGCGCCTCCAGCACCTGGCGCAGGTAAGCGGGGCCGGGCTCGTGCGGGGTCTGCGCCAGGGCGAGGACGCGCTCGCGCAGGGTGGCGAGCTGGTCCTCCAGGGCGTCGGCCTGCAGCGGCAGGTGGCTGTTGATGCGGGCGTAGTGGACGTTGTCGCGGCGCATCGAGGCCAGGCACGCCTCGATCACGCCCAGCGCCATGCCGGCCTGCAGCAGCACGAAGCCCGGCTTGATGCGCCGCGCCATGTCGCCGAGCGGGTCGGCGAGCAGGTCGTCCTCGGGGATGAAGGCGTCGCGGAACAGGATCGAGTAGGTGCCGGTGCCCTCCAGGGCGACGAACCTGATCGACTGGCGGATCTCCACCCCGGGGGCGCCGCAGCGGACCATGCACATCACGCGGGTCGCGGCGTCATCGGCGTCGCGGAAGATGGTGCCGAACCAGTGGCCCTCGCCCAGGTTCGACACCCAGGGCAGGGTGCCAGAGACGCGCCAGCCGCCGGGGACGCGCTTGCCCTTGAGCTTGAGGGTCTCCAGGCCGGCGAGCGCCTTGACCGGGTTGGACAGGCCGGTGCCGCCGAGCAACGCGGCGCTGGCGATGCCGGGCTGCAGTCGGTCGCGCAGGACGGTGTTGGCGGTGTTCTCCAGGTACCAGCCGCTGGCGTTCTGGCACCAGGCGCAGAAGCCGCTGGACATGCATTCGGCGGAGATCGCGGCGGTCGCCTCGATGGCTGCAGCCAGGTCGGGGCCGCCCAGGGGCGCTGGGCCGCGCAGGTGCAGGGCGAAGGCGCCGGCCTCGCCCAGGGTGCGCAGCGCGGCCTCGGGGTAGAAGCCTTCGTGGTCGACGCGTCCGGCGATCGGGGCGAGCTCGGCGCGCGCGATGCGGCGCAGGTCGGCCAGGAGGGCGTCGCGGTCGGGAAGAGCAGGCGGGGCGGCCCCGGACGGGGCTTCCGCCAGGGCCACCCCCGGCATCAGGCGGCGTCCACGGTCAGGGCGACCGGCTTGGTGAAGGTGTTGGCGACCGGCGACCAGACCTTGGCATGGGCGATGATCGAGTCGAGCTCGGCCTGCGGGGCGTCGGCGTCGAGGTGCACCTTCACCCGGACGGAGTCGAAGCCCACCGGCTTGGGCGAGGTGTCGCCCGTGCCCCAGACCGAGGTGATGTTGATGTCGGCCTCGAGCTCGAGCTCGAGGCGGGTGATCGTGATGTTCCGCGCGACCGCGTTGGCGTGGATGCCGACCGCGAGGCAGGAGCCAAGCGCCGCGAGCGAGGCCTCGGACGGATTGGGCGCGGTGTCGTCGCCGAGCAGCACCGCGGGCTCGTCGATGACGTGGGCCGGCAGGGTGCGGATCATGTTCAGGTGGCGGAACTTGCCCTCCGCGACGGTGCGGCAGCGCACGGTCTTGACCGCGGTCGGGTCGGCGCGGCCCTTGGCGATCAGCCCGTCCAGGCCTTCGCGATCGATCGGCTGCAGGCACGGGTGCATCGCGGCAGGCTGGGTGGCGGCAGGCGCGTCGGGCTTGGTGGTAGCGCTCATCGCGATTCTCCATGCGGGGCCGGCGGAGGTGCCAGCGCCCGGAGCCTACACCGGGGCAGGTCGGACAGACAGGTCAGTCTGGTCCGACAAACACCAGCAAGGCCTGTGCCAACGCGAGGTGGTGGTTCGCCCGGCCCGGTCAACGCCGGGGCGCGCGCCGCGGTAGGCTTGCCGCGTGTCATGGGGAGGCGTCCCACGGCAGCGTTGGTTGACCGGCTCCGTGCGAGTGGCGACAACTGTCCTCTCGGCCGTCGCGTCGGCCGCGGCCCGACCCTGCACGGATACGAGGCAGGATGCTTCACGGAAGGCGTTTTCGTATGCAGCCGCTGCCGGATCGAGCGGAGCAGGGCGTCCCGCAAGCCGCGCCCCATGAGCGCATCCTCGCGGTGGCGCGCGAGCTGTTCTGCCGCGACGGCATCCACGCGACCGGGATCGACCGCATCCTGGCGCTGGCGGGCGCGTCGAAGATGACGCTCTACAGCCGGTTCGGGTCCAAGGAGGCTCTGGTGCGCGTCGTGCTGCACGAGGAGGGCGAGGCCTGGCGCGCACGGTTCTTCTCCGCGTTGCAGGCGTCCGCGCCGACAGCGGCTGGGCGGCTTGGGAACGCCGTCGCGGTGCTCGGCCCGTGGTTCCGCGAGCCGGGGTTCACCGGCTGCGCGTTCATCAACGCCGCCGCCGAGCACACCAAGGGCGAGCCCTGGATCCGAGAGATCGCCGCGGGCCACCACCGCCTCGTGCTCGCCGGGCTTGAGGAGCAGGCGCGCGACGCGGGGGCGGCCAGCCCGGAGCTGCTCGCCCGCCAGGTCCTGCTGGTGCTCGACGGGGCGATGGCGGCGATGATGGTGGGCGGCGACGCGGCAGTGCTCGACGTGTCCGGCCATACGCTGCGCGCGGTCCTGGCGCAGCACCTGCCGGCGGAGACGTAGGGCAAGAAAGGCGAGGGCTCTGCCCTCGACCCGCCAAAGGCTCGCCTTTGGAAACCCCTACTTGGGTCCGGAGTCTCCGGCGTAGGGCTGGTGTCTCTTTCGGGCGCAGGTCCAGGGGCGCTGCCCCTGGCGGGTCCAGGGCAGGGCCCTGGCTTTCGCTTCCTACCGCGCTCCCCGCAATCTCGGGTCGAGCGCCAGGTAGGCCATGTCGACGGCGGCGCTGGCGGCGACCACGAACACCGAGGCGTAGGTCACGGTGGCCAGGATCATCGGCAGGTCGAACTGTGTCATGGCGTCGTA
Source organism: uncultured Acetobacteraceae bacterium (assembly GCA_964236315.1). Lineage (GTDB taxonomy): Bacteria > Pseudomonadota > Alphaproteobacteria > Acetobacterales > Acetobacteraceae > CAXSEF01. Next base: position 11,346 of record CAXSER010000023.1, read on the forward strand.
GGTGAGGCGGCCGACGCCGTGCAGGTCGAACACCAGCTCGGTCAGCACGGTGCCGCCGCCGACCAGGGCGCCGAAGTCCAGGCCGAACAGCGCGACCGCGGTGGCGAGCGAGCAGCGCAGCACGTGGCGGAGGATGACCTGGCGCTCGGGGATGCCCTTGGCGCGGGCGGTGCGGACGTGGTCGGCGCCCCAGGCCTCGATCAGGCTCGCGCGCAGGACGCGGCCGTAGAGGCCGGCGTAGGCGGCGGCCAGGGTGGCGCAGGGCAGGGCCAGGGTGGCGATCCAGGCGGGCAGGCCGTGCGGCGGCAGGCCGGCGGGCGGCACCCAGGCGAACACGGTGCGGTGCAGCGGGCCCTGGGCGACCAGCATCGTGACCTCGCCGAGCCAGAACACCGGCACGGAAAGCGCCAGCAGGCCGAGGCCGCCCAGCACGCGGTCGGCGACGCCGCCGGGGCGGGCGGCCGAGGGCAGGGCGATGGCCAGCGCGCCGGCGATCCACAGCACGGCCGCGCCGCCGACCAGAGCCAGGGTCACGGGGGCGGCGGCGAGCAGGGTCGGGATCACCAGCTGGCCGCGGTTGACGAAGGAGGCGAGGTCGCGGTCCACGAAAAGGTGGCGCATCATCAGGCCGTACTGCACGGGCAAAGGGCGGTCGAGCGCGAAGCCGTGGCGCACGGCGGCCAGCGTCTCGGGCGAGGCGCCGCGGCCGGCGAGGCGGGCGGCAGGGTCGGCGCCGGGGGTCGCGAAGAAGATCAGGAACACCACGACGCTGAGCGCCAGGACGACGGCGACGGCCTGCAGCAGGCGGCGCAGGAGGGCGGCGGTCATGGGGCGCCAAGGCAAGCAAGGTTGAGGCTCTGCCTCAAACTCCGCCAAAGGCTCGCCTTTGGAAACCTGGACTTAAGTCGAGGGTTTCCAAAGGGCTTCGCCCTTTGGCGGGTCTGGGCAGAGCCCAGCCTTGCTGGCTGCCTGGTCATGGCGCGCCCCTTCGCGGGTCGATGCGGGCCTGGAGCGCCTCGGCCAGCAGGTTCAGCGACAGCACGGTGAGGCCGATCGCCAGGCCGGGCAGGATCGCCACCAGCGGGCGCAGGAACAGCAGGTCGAGGCCCTCGTGGATCAGGCTGCCCCAGCTTGCGGACGGCGGCTGCACGCCGATGCCGAGGAACGACAAGGCCGATTCGGTGAGCAGGCTGATCGCCAGGACCAGAGGGGCGAAGGCGAGCAGGGTGGGCACCACGCCGGGGAGCAGCTCGCGGGCAAGGATGCGCGCGGGGGTGGCGCCGCCGACGCGGGCGGCGGTGACGAACTCGGCGCGCGACAGCGCGAGGACCTGGGCGCGCACGGGGCGGGCGACGTAGGGGATGTAGGCCACCGCGATGATCAGGGTGGGGAGCAGCAGGCTGTCGGGGGCGATGTGCAGGGCGCCGATGGACAGGCCGCCCTGGAGAGAGACGACGGCAAGGGAGATCGCCAGGAGGAACACGGGGAAGGCCCAGAGCAGGTCCAGGGTGCGGGCGAGCAGCGCGTCGACCCAGCCGCCCGCGAAACCGGCGAGCAGGCCGAGCAGGGTGGCGGCGGCCATGCACAGCAGGGTGGCGCCGCCGGAGACCAGGAGCGAGGTGCTGCCGCCGTAGAGCAGGCGGGCGGCGACGTCGCGGCCCTGGGCATCGGCACCGAGCAGGTAGGCGCCGCGCCAGCCGGGGCCGACGGGGATGACGCCAAGGCCGCCGTCCTGCACGGCGAGCAGGGCGGGCGACTCGGGGCCGGCGACGTGGCCGGCAGGGGTGGAGCAGAACGGGTCGGTGCGGGACACACGTGCGGCGTACCAGGGTGCGGACAGGCTGGCGGCCACAATCAGGGCGAGCAGAAAGGCGGCAGAGCGCATCTCAAAAAGCTTCCCACTCGTTAACGGATCGGTTAATCTCTTGTTCACCAGACGCGCTGGCTAAAACGCCCGCAGGACCTCGCCCTCGCCCTTGTCGCCGCCTGGGCGGCACCGCCGCAAGGACTTGCCCCATGGCCCCGCCCTGACCCGGCTCCGGCCGCCCTGATTTCCGCGCCGTCCCCGGTGGCGCGACCCTGCCAGCACCGACCGTTCCCGCCTGCGGCGTCCCTCGCCCCGGACGGTCGATCCATGTCCTGTTTGAACAGGTTAACGCATGTCGATCCAGCCCGCCTTCCAGCCCGACACCGCCGACGCCTCGTGGATCGGAATGGAGGCGCAGCTTGCCGGCCACGACTACGCGGCTGGTGTCGGTGGCGGGGCGAACGTGACCGAAGCGTGGGCGTGGGCGGACGGGGCCGGCGTGGCCGCGTCGCTGATCGACGACGGGTTCGACGTGGCGGATGCCTCGCTGTCAGGGCGGCTCGACCTGGCGCTGTCGCGCTCGTTCGCGGGCGGGGCGGCGGCGAGCGGCGTCACGGCGATCACCGAGGCGGCGGGCGCGTCGCACGGCACCACCACCGCGGGCGACCTGGGTGGCGCGTCCGGGGCGGACGGGCCGGTCGGCATCGCACCGGGCGCGACGCTGGTGGGCGTCCGCGAGTCGTTCGGGGCAGCGACGGACCTGTCGGCGCTGGCGAGCGGGCTGGCGTATGCGGCGGGCGTGTCGGACGTGGTGAACGCGTCGTGGAGCGTGGCGGCGGGGGCGGCGGATGTCGCGGGCAGCCCGGTGCTCGCGGGCTGGTCGGCGGCGGTGGCGGGCGCGGTGGCGGAGGGGCGCGGCGGACTCGGCACGACGATCGTGTTCGCCGGTGGCAACGACCGCGCGGACGGCGACGACCTCGGGCTGCATGCGATCGCGGGCGATCCGCGGGTGATCGCGGTGGCGGGCATCGACGCGGGCGGCGCGGTGTCTGCATTCTCGACGCGCGGCGCGGGGCTTCTGGTGGCGGCGGCGGCGGCCGACGTGCTGACCACCACGCCGGGCGGGGGGGCGGCGAGCGTGTCCGGCACGTCGTACGCGGCGCCCGAGGTCAGCGGCATCGTGGCGATGATGCTGCAGGCCAACCCCGGGCTGGGCTGGCGCGACGTGCAGGAGATCCTCGCGGACTCCGCGTACATGCCGCAGGCGGCGTCGGCGGGCGCGGTGGTGAACGGCGCGTCGGACTGGAACGGCGGCGGGCGGCACTTCTCCGACGACGTGGGCTTCGGCGCGGTGGACGCGGAGACGGCGGTGCAGATCGCGCGCGCCTGGACCGCGCGCTCCACCACGGCGAACCAGGCGGTTGCGGGCGCCACGGGCGCCGGTGGCGCGCTCGGCGCGGGGGTGGCGTCGCTGGCGGCGACGGTGTCGGGCGCGCTGCGGGTGCAGCATGCGGAGGTGACGTTCGGTACCGCGTCGCTGCCGGTGGCGGATGCGCGGGTCGTGCTGGTGTCGCCGGACGGAACGCGCTCTGTGCTGCTGGACCGCGCGGGATTCGCGAGCGGTGCGGACACGACCGGCGGGCGTACCGTGGCAGGGCTCACCGTCGACTCCAACGCGTTCTGGGGCGAGTCGGCGCAGGGCGCGTGGCGGCTCGAGGTGCAGGACGCGGCGGGCCATGACGCGGGCACGCTGTCCGGGTGGACGCTGAAGCTCGACGGCGACGCGGGCGTGGCGCCGCTGGTGTACACGCCGGAATTCGCGCAGCTCGCAGTGGCCGACGTGTCGCGCCGCGTGGTGGGCGGCGGGGGTGCCACGGCGCTGATCGTGGCGGGCGACATGACGGGTGCCACCGCGCTCGACCTTGGCGGCGGCGACGGCACGCTGGACGGCGTCGCGGTGCACGTGCTTGGCGGGCTGACGAGCGCGAGCTTCGCGGGTGTCGAGGCGGCGGTCTCCGTCGTCGCGGCACGGACCGGTGCATGCACGATCACCGGCGGCGAGGGTGCGTGCACGATCGCCGGCGGCAACGGCGCGGACGTGCTGACCGCCGGGCGTGGCGCCACCGAGATCGACACGGGAACCGGCGCGTCGCTGGTCGACCTGCAGCCGCACGCGGTGGGCGCGGACAGCGTGTCGCTGCACGGGCAGGACACGGTGATGGCGGGCGCGGGCGCGGTGCATGTGGCCGCGGCCGGGCCGGGAACGCTGGTGTATGCGCAGTCGGCGACGCTCGATGTCGCGGACCTGTCGGCCGGCAGCACTGTGGTCGGCGGCGCGGGGGCGTCGACGGTGTACGGCGGCGCGGGCAACACGGTGTTCTTCACCGGGCAGGGGTCGAGCTTCGTCGGCGGCAGCGGCACGGCCACGGTGATCGGGCATGGCGGCGACACGATCTGGGCATCGGCGGGCGGTGGGCAGTACTACGCGGGCGCGGACAGCACGGTGACCACGGGGTCGGGGTTCAGCCTGGTGATGGCGGGCGCGGGCACGCTGGCCACGCTGGGCGGCGACGGCTCTGACCTGGTGGTGGCGGGCGCGGGCAGGGACACGCTGGATGCAAGCGCGGGCACCGGCGCCCACACGATCTTCGCAGGTTCCGGCGACGACACGATCCTCGGCGGCTCCGGTGCCGACCTTGTGTACGCGGGACGAGGCAACGCCACGCTGTCCGGCGGCATGGGGTCTGCGAACCTGTTCGTGTTCGTGGACGGCGGCGCGGGCGGGCAGAGCGTGATCACCGATTTCCGGCCGGGACAGGATCACCTGATGCTGCAGGGCTACGGCGGCGGTGCCGTCGCGGATGCAGCGGCGCATGCGATCGTGACCGGAGGCGCAACGATCCTGTCGCTCGCGGATGGGACGCAGGTGTCGCTGCTGCACGTGTCGGCCGCGTCCTCGCAGCTGTTCCTGTGACGCGTCGCGCACCGCTGCGTGGTGCGTACGCGCGATTCGCACGGGAAACGCTTGACGAACCGCCGTGCCGCACTTGCTGATGACGCGGGGAGCCGCAGTGCATGCGGCGCCGATTCGCTGGCGCGACGCCATTGCGAGAAACAGGGAGTTGCCACGACGCCATGGCCAAAGCAGACACGTCCACCCGATCGCCGCGCGGTGCCAAGCCGGTGAGCCGCGCGTTCCTCGATGCGATCGGGGAGATCCCCGAGGCGATGCAGGCGTCGGTCGCCAAGGCCGCGCTGGCGATGATCCGCGACGAGATGAAGGTGCGCAAGGAGCGCGCGAAGATCATGGCGGCGCGCGCCAAGACGAAGGCTGCGGCCGCCGCACGCTCGGCACGCACCGCGGCCGCGGAGCCTGCGAAGGCGCCCGTGCGCGCCACCAAGGCGGCCGCGTCGCGCACCGCCAACGGCCGCGCGACGGAGAAGCCGGCGGCGCACGCCAGGAAGCCG
>CAXSER010000024.1:0-16291 GCA_964236315.1 uncultured Acetobacteraceae bacterium
TCCGCCCGCTCACGCCGGTCGTCGCGCCGCGTCGGCGCCGCCTCCGACTTCGCCGGCCGCCCGCGCTCGGCGAGCAGCGCGCGGTACTCGTCCATGTCGCCCTCGTAGGCGCGCACCGTGCCGTCGGCCACCAGCCACAGCCGGTCCGCGACCAGCTCGACAAGATGCGGGTCGTGGGTGATCAGCAGCACCGCGCCGCTGAACTCCGACAGCGCGCGCACCAGCGCGTCGCGCGCGTCGATGTCGAGGTGGTTGGTCGGCTCGTCCAGGATCAGCAGCTGCGGCGCATCCCGCGTGGCCAGCGCCAGCAGCAGCCGCGCCCGCTCGCCGCCGGACAGCTCCCCGGTCGGCGTGTCCGCGCGCTCCGAGTCCAGCCCGAAGCGCGCGAGCTGGCTGCGCACCACCGTGGGCAGCGCGCGGGGCAGGGCGCGCGCCATGTGCGCGACGCTGCTCTCCGACGCCTCCAGCTCCGCCTCCTGGTGCTGCGCGAAATACCCCACGCGCAGCTTGCCCGACCGCCGCACCTCGCCCGTCAGCGGCTCCAGCCGTCCGGCCAGCAGCTTCGCGAACGTGGACTTGCCGTTGCCGTTGGCGCCGAGCAGGGCGATGCGGTCGTCCATGTCGATCGACAGGTGCAGATTGCGCAGGATCGGCGTCGTGCCGTAGCCGACGCTCGCGTGGTCGATCGCGATGATCGGTGGCGCCAGCCGCGCCGGCTCGGGGAAGGAGAACCGCGTCGGCGCGTCCTCCACCACCGTCTCCAGCGCCGGCAGCTTCTCCAGCGCCCGCAGCCGGCTCTGCGCCTGGCGCGCCTTGGTCGCCTGCGCGCGGAAGCGGTCCACGAACGCCTGCATGTGCGCCCGCTGCGCGTTGATCCGCTCGGCGGCGCGGGCGTGCTGCATGGCGTGCTCGGTGCGGATGCGCACGAACTCGTCGTAGCCGCCGGGCGTGAGGCTGATTCGCCGCTGGTCGAGGTGCGCGATCGCCTGCACCGAGCGGTCCAGCAGCCCGCGGTCGTGGCTCACCACCAGGGCCGCGCCCGGGAAGCGCGCCAGCCAGCCCTCCAGCCACAGCGTCGCCTCCAGGTCGAGGTGGTTGGTCGGCTCGTCGAGCAGCAGCAGGTCCGGCGCCCCGAACAGCGCGGCCGCCAGCGCCACCCGCATCCGCCACCCTCCGGAGAACGACGACACCGGCCGCGCCTGCGCTGGCTCGTCGAACCCCAGCCCCGCCAGGATCGCCGCCGCCCGCGCGGTCGCCGAGTCCGCCCCGATCGCGCGCAGCCGCTCGTGCACCTCCGCCAGCCCCTGCGCGTCCTCGCCCGAGCCGAGCCGCTCCGCCTCGGCGAGCAGCGCCGTGCGCTCCGGGTCGCCCTCCAGCACCGTCTCCACGAGACTCGCGTCGCCCGACGGCGCCTCCTGCTTCACCCGGCCCATGCGCGCGCGCGCGGCCAGGCGGATGTCGCCGCCGTCCACCGCGAGGTCGCCGGCGATCGCCTTGAGCAGCGTGGACTTGCCCGCGCCGTTGCGGCCCACCAGGCCGATGCGGCGGCCGGCCTCCACGGTGAGGTCGGCGCCCTCCAGCAGGGTGCGGCCGGCGATGCGCAGCGTGACGGAACGGACGGCCAGGAGGCTCATGGGGGCGGGTCTAGCACAGCGGCAGGGCAGGGGAAGGCAAGGCCAGGGCTCTGCCCTGGACCCGCTGGGGGCGGGCGCCCCCAGACCCGCACACATAAGGGAAGCAGGCACAGACCCAATCCCAGGGTTCCAAAGGCGAGCCTTTGGCGGAGTCCGGAGGCGGAGCCTCTGGCCTTGCTTCCTGCGCTCGGGTACACGCGCGCCCAGTCCAGAACCCCAAGGAGCCGTCCCCATGGCCGAGCGCACGCTGTCCATTCTCAAGCCCGACGCCACCCGCCGCAACCTCACCGGCAGGATCAACGCCAAGTTCGAGGAGGCCGGCCTGCGCATCGTCGCCCAGCGCCGCATGCGCCTGAGCCAGGCCACCGCCGAGGCGTTCTACGCCGTGCACGCCGAGCGCCCGTTCTTCCGCGACCTGGTGACGTTCATGACGTCGGGCCCCGTCGTGGTGCAGGTCCTCGAGGGCGAGAACGCGATGGCCGAGAACCGCCGCCTGATGGGCGCCACCGACCCGAAGAAGGCCGACGCCGGCACCATCCGCGCCGAGTTCGCCGAGAGCATCGAGGCCAACTCCGTGCACGGCTCGGACAGCGTCGAGAACGCCGCCCAGGAGATCGCCTTCTTCTTCGCCGGCACCGACATCGTCGCCTGACGCGACGGCGGGAGGGCGCGCGCCGCCCTCCCGCGACCGCCCGGCCACGCCCTTCGGCGACGACCCGCTGCCCTCCTGTCCCGAGCCGAGCCTCGCGGCCGCGCACCGCACCGCGTTAATCTTCCTGTCACGATATGTTAGTATGCTTGACGAACACCGCCGGTTGTTCTAACTAAATGTTAGGCAACCGGATGGGGACGGCATGGCGCAGCGGTTCGACTGGACTCCGGCCCGCAACCGGCAGGTGCTCGAGATGCGCCGCAGCGGCGCCACCTGGGACACGGTCGCGGCCGCCATCGGGGTCGGCCGCAACTCGGTGATCGACCACGCCCGCCGCCTCGGCGTGCGCAAGCGCTCCTCGGTGGGCGCGCCCCCGCCGCCGGTGCGCGAGCCCACCGACCGCCCCGCCCGCTCGCCCGGCCACCCCGACACCTGGGGCCTGATCACCGCCGGCACCGTGCTGGAGGGCTCGCCCTACCCCTGGCCGGTGTTCGACCTGTGACCCGCACCCCGCCCGACGACCGCGCCGCCGACCAACCCCACACAACCCGGAGATGCTGGATGAGCAACGTCGTCAGGCTCGATGCCCGCGTGCAGCCCCGCGCCGCCACGCCCGCCGCCACGCCCGCCGCCACGCCTGCGGCCCCCGGGGCGTCGCGCCCGTCCGCCCGCGTGCAGGCCCTGCGCCCGCCCGCCCTGGCCCCGCGCGACGGCTGCCTCGACGCGCAGGCCGTCATCGCCCGCCTGGAGGAGGCCGGCAGCACCCTGCTGACCATCCCCGGCACCGGCTATTCCACGAAGCTGCGCACCTCGAACCTCGACGTGGTGCGCGCCGCCGAGGCGTTCGGCACCGACACCGGCGGCCGCATCCGCCCGCCGATCGCCTCGCCGCAGCAGATCACCCGCATGGACGAGGCGCTCGGCTGGATCACCCTGATCCCGCAGGACCGCTACGTGCTGCGCCGCATCGTCGGCGCGCGCAGCCTGGTCAGCCCGGCCACCGAGCGCCACCTCTACAGCTGGCGGCGCCTCGGCACCGTGCTCGGCGCCGACCACAAGGCGGTGCAGCGCTGGCACGCCACGGGGATCGAGACGATCGTGGCACGACTCGCGGAGCGCAGCCTGTAGCAGGGACGGTCGAGGCTCTGCCTCGAGCTCCGCCAGGGCGAGCCGCCCTGGACTGGCTTCTTTCAGGCAAGGCCGGTCCAGGGACGGCTCGCTCCTGGCGGGTCCGGGCGGAGTGCCCAGAGGTTCGGATGGCCCGCTTGGGCCGTGGGAATGGGCGTTGAGGAGGAGCCGGGCCTTGCTTCCTCGCGGCACCGCGGGAAAGATTTTCCCCCGATCATCAGGCAAGGCGGTGGCGCCGCGCCCCGATCCGGGCGTATATGACCGCGTCCGGGATGAATGGACGGCCAGCCCCCTCCGCCGGCTGTCCGGACGGCCCGGGCACGCGAGCGCTGCGACCGCAAGGGCGCGGCCTGCGAAGGCCCGGCCCGTCGCCCCCCGCGACGGGCCGGGCCGCCTTTCCGCTCAGGCCTCCGCACCGACCCCCGCGATCTTCGCCTTCGCGATCAGCGCCTCGGCCATGCGGATGCTGGCGATGTCGATCAGCCGCCCGTCCAGCGACACCGCGCCGCGCCCCTCGCGCGCCGCCTGCGCCATCGCGTCGAGGATGCGGTGCGCCTTGGTGACCTCGGCCTGCGACGGCGAGAACACCTCGTTGGCAGGCTGGATCTGGCTCGGGTGGATCGCCCACTTGCCCTCGTAGCCCAGCACCGCCGCGCGACGCGCCGCGGCCAGGTAGCCGTCGGGATCGCCGAAGTCGCCGAACGGCCCGTCGATCGGCCGCAGCCCGTAGGCGCGGCACGCCACCATCATCCGGCTCTGCGCGAAGTGCCACTGGTCCATCCAGAAGTACTCGCGGTGCCCCTCGGCGTCCTTGTCCGACAGCACGCCGTACTCGGGGTGCACGCCGCCGATCACCGTGGTGCGCGCCCGCGTGCTCGCCGCGTAGTCCGCGACGCCGAAGCTCATCGCCTCCAGCCGCTTCGAGCTCTGCGCGATCGCCTCCACGTTGGCCATGCCGAGCGCGGTCTCGATCAGCACCTCGAAGCCGATGCGCTTCTGCCGGCGCATCGCCGCCTCGATCTGCGTGACCATCATGTCGACGGCGTACACGTCAGCCGCCACCCCCACCTTGGGGATCAGGATCATGTCCAGCCGCGGGCAGGCCTCCACGATGTCGACGACGTCGCGGTACATGTAGTGCGTGTCGAGGCCGTTGATCCGCACCATCATCGTCTTGGTGCCCCAGTCGACCTCGTTGAGGCCCTGGATGATGTTCTTCCGGGCCTGCTCCTTGTCGTCCGGCGCGACCGCGTCCTCGCAGTCGAGGAAGATGATGTCGGCGGCGCTCCTCGCCGACTTCTCGAACAGGCCGGGGTTGGAGCCGGGCACCGCCAGCTCCGAGCGGTGCAGACGCGGGGTGGGCGTGTCGATCAGCGTGAAGCTCATGGGGATCCCTCAAGGTCAAAAGGCAAGCAGGGCCGGGCTCTGCCCGGACCCGCCAAAGGCCCGGGGCCTTTGGAAACCACGACGAAGAAAGCCTTCCGGAGGCCGGTCCAGGGGCGCTGCCCCTGGCGGGTCCAGGGCAGGGCCCCGGCCTTGCCTTCCCTCAGGCCGCGCGCCGCGACAGCACGCCCGCCATCGTCGACCCCAGCTCGCCGGCACTCGGCGAGACCGCCAGCCCGAACGACTTCATGATCTCCGCCTTCTCCGCGGCGCTGTCGCCGGCCGCCGAGATGATGGCGCCCGCGTGCCCCATGCGCCGCCCCTTGGGCGCGGTGAGGCCGGCCACGTAGCCCACGACCGGCTTGGTCATGTTGGCCTTGATCCACTCGGCCGCCTCCGCCTCCTGCGGCCCGCCGATCTCGCCGATCATCATGACCGCCTCGGTCTCCGGGTCCTGCTCGAACAGCGCCAGGTGGTCGAGGAACGAGCTGCCGTTGATCGGGTCGCCGCCGATGCCGACGCTGGTCGAGATGCCGATGCCCAGCTCCATGAGCTGCGCGCCCGCCTCGTAGCCGAGCGTGCCGGAGCGCGAGACCACGCCGACGCTGCCCTTCTTGTAGATGTTGCCGGGCATGATCCCGAGCATCGCCTTGCCCGGGCTGATGATGCCCGCGCAGTTCGGCCCGACCAGCAGCGTGCGCCGCTCCTTGGGGTAGCGGCGCAGGTAGCGCTTCACCCGCATCATGTCCTGCGCGGGGATGCCGTCGGTGATCGCGCAGATCAGCCGCAGGCCGGCGTCGGCACCCTCCATGATCGCGTCGGCGCAGAACGGGGGTGCGACGAAGGTGATCGACGCCTCCGCGCCGGTGGCGGCCACCGCCTCGCGCACGGTGTTGAACACGGGCCGGTCGAGGTGCTTGCGCCCGCCCTTGCCCGGGGTGACGCCGCCGACGACGTTGGTGCCGTACTCGATCATCTCCCGGCCGTGGAAGGTGCCCTTGTCGCCGGTGAACCCCTGGATGAGGATCTTGGTGGTCTCGTTGATCAGGATGCTCATGGGATCAGGCTCCGGCCGCGGTGGCTGCGGAAGAATGCGACTTCGCGGCCGCGACCGCCTTCTCCGCCGCCTCGGTGAGGCTGTCGGCGGTGATCACGGCGATACCGCTCTCCATCAGGATGCGCCGCCCCGCCTCGACGTTGGTGCCGGCCAGCCGCACGATCAGCGGCACCCTGATCTGGGTCTCCTTGACGGCGTGCACGACGCCCTCGGCGACCCAGTCGCAGCGGTTGATGCCGGCGAAGATGTTGACCAGCACCGCCTTCACGTTCGCGTCCGACAGCACCAGGCGGAACGCGGTGGCCACCCGCTCCGGGCTGGCGCCGCCGCCCACGTCGAGGAAGTTCGCCGGCTCGCCGCCCGCGTACTTGATGACGTCCATGGTCGCCATCGCCAGCCCCGCGCCGTTGACCACGCAGCCGATGTCGCCGCCCAGGCCCACGTAGTTGAGCTGGTGCTCCATCGCCTGCGCCTCGCGCGGGTCCTCCTGCGACGGGTCGTGCATGCCGGCCACGTTCCTCTGCCGGAACATGGCGTTGTCGTCGAAGCTCATCTTCGCGTCGAGCGCGATCACCCGGTCGTCCTTGGTCAGCACCAGCGGGTTGATCTCCAGCATGGTCGCGTCGAGGTCGCGGAAGGTGCGGTACGCGCCCAGGATCGAGGTCACCGCGCCCTGCACCTGGCGGATCGTCAGCCCGAGCCCGAAGGCGATCTCGCGCGCCTGGAACGGCTGCAGCCCGACCGCCGGCTCCACGATCACCTGCGTCAGCTCGTCGGGGCTGTCATGGGCGATCTGCTCGATCTCCATGCCGCCGTGCTTGGAGGCGATGACCCGGACCCGCTCCTCCTTCCGGTCGAGCACGAAGCCCAGGTAGAACTCGCGCTCGAACGGCTCGGCCGCCTCGACGTAGACGCGCTGCACCGGCTTGCCCTCGGGCCCGGTCTGCTCGGTCACCAGCCGCCTGCCCAGCATGCCCGCGGCGGCCTCGCGCACCTGGTGGTAGGTCGAGCACAGCTTCACGCCGCCCGCCTTGCCGCGCGCGCCGGCGTGGATCTGCGCCTTGACCGCCCAGCGCGACCCGCCCAGCTCGGTGGCGGCATACACCGCCTGGTCCGCGCTGAACGCGACGGCGCCGCGCGGCACGGCGACGCCCGCGGCCGCCAGCAGCTCTTTCGCCTGGTACTCGTGCACGTCCATGTCAGCTTCCTTCCGTCGGGCGGCTCGGGCGGCCGCCTCGTTCGATCCCGGGCACGGCAGGGCTTCCGGCCCTTCTCTTGAAAAGACCTTACAGATTTCTGCGGGGCGTGCGAGCGGTTCTTGCGCCGCGGGCCGGCGCCACGACGCGCCGAACGGCCCGGGAGTGCGCGCCGCGCAACATATTGCACCGCAGCACGGGATCGTACTGCATGGACGTGGCGGACCGCCCGCGACGAGGCGGCGACAGGGAGACGGGCCATGCTGAGAACCCTCGTGGCGCTGCTGGTGGCCAGCGTCGTGTTCGTGCCGCTGTCGCGACGCGCCGGCCTCGGCAGCGTGCTCGGCTACCTCGTGGCCGGCGCCGCCATCGGCCCGGCCGGGCTCGGGCTGGTCACCGACGTCGCCGACATCGCCGGCGTCTCGGAGCTGGGCGTGGTGATGCTGCTGTTCCTGATCGGGCTGGAGCTGCGGCCGCGCCGGCTGTGGGTGATGCGCCGCGCCGTGTTCGGCCTCGGCCTGTCGCAGGTGCTCGGCACGGCGGCGCTGCTGGCCGTGCTGGCGCATGCCGTCGGCGTGGCCTGGGGCGGCGCGGTGGTGCTCGGCACCGGCTTCGCCCTGTCGTCCACCGCGATCGTGCTGCCCATGCTCGCCGAGCGCGACCTGCTGCAGGGCAGGGCAGGGCGCGACGCCTTCGCCGTGCTGCTGCTGCAGGACCTGGCCTTCATCCCGCTGGTCGCCCTGGTGCCGCTGCTCGCGGCCGGCGCCGGAACCCTGCTGCCCGCCCTGCACGGCGCCGGCGCCCCGGGCCTGGCCGTCGTGCCCTGGGCCCGCGTGGCGCAGGCGGCGGCCGCGATCACCGCGATCCTCGTCGGCGGCCGCTTCCTGCTGCCGCTGGTGTTCCGCGCGGTCGGCGGCACCCGCACGCCCGAGGTGTTCACCGCCACCGCCCTGCTCGTCGTGGTCGGCACCGCCTTCCTGGCCGCCAGCGCCGGGCTGTCGATGTCGCTCGGCGCCTTCCTCGCCGGCGTGCTGCTCTCGGGCTCGGAGTACCGCCACGAGCTGCAGGCCGACATCGAGCCGTTCGAGGGCCTGCTGCTCGGCTTCTTCTTCATGTCCGTCGGCATGGCGGCCCAGCTCGGCCTGCTCGCCACCCACCCCGCGATGATCGGCCTGGGCGTGCTCGGCCTGCTGCTCGCCAAGGCCGCGATCGCCTTCCTCCTCGGCCGCATCGGCGGCCAGACCCGGGTGGAGGCGGCGCGCTTCGCCCTCGCCCTGCCGCAGGGCAGCGAGTTCAGCTTCGTGCTGTTCGCCGCGGCCATCACCGTGGGCGCGCTGGCCCCGGCGCAGGCCGACGGCGCCACCCTGGTGATCGCGCTGTCCATGGCGGCCACGCCGGTGCTGTTCAGCGCCTCCGAGCGCTTCCTCGTGCCCCGCCTCGAGCCGGCGCGCGAGCCGGAGTACGACGCCATCGACGCCGAGGCGATGCCGGTGATCATCTGCGGCGTCGGCCGCGTCGGCCAGATCGTCGGCCGCGTGCTGCGCATGCAGGGCATCGGCTTCGTCGCCCTGGAGAAGGACGCGGCGCAGATCGACGTGCTCCGCCGCTTCGGCAGCAAGGTGTACTACGGCGACGCCGCCCGCGCCGACCTGCTGCGCGCCGCCGGCGCCGCCACCGCCCGGGTCCTGGTCATCGCCATCGACGACATGGAGGCCGCCCTGCGCGTCGCCGAGATCGCGCGCCGCCAGTTCCCCCACCTGCGAGTCGTCGCACGCGCCCGCAACCGCCGCCACGCCCACCTGCTGATGGACCGCGGCGTCGCCGGCCTGGTGCGCGAGACCTTCCACTCCAGCCTGCGCCTGACCGAGCTGACCCTCGACGCGCTGGGCCGCGACCCCGCGGGCGGGCGCGACGCGGTCGCCGTGTTCGCCGGGCACGACGAGGCCTCCCTGCTGGCCAGCCACGCCTACTACGAGGACGAGACCCAGCTGATCCAGAACGCACAGCAGCAGGCGGCCGAGCTGACCGAGCTGTTCCAGGCGGATCGGCCGCAGCCGTGACCCTGTGAAGTCTTGACAAGACTTGACCAGGGAGGAAGCAAGGCCGGGCTCTGCCCGGACCCGCCAGGGGCGAGCCGCCCCTGGACCGGCCTCACTTAAGTAGTGGATTCCAAAGGCGAGCCTTTGGCGGAGTCCGGAGGCAGGGCCTCTGGCCTTGCTTCCTCCTCCAGCCCCAGCACGAGCTGCCCGTGCGCCTGCTCCAGCCCCGACACGCTGACGCCGAGCAGCCGCACCCCCTCGGGCGCCGGGAAGCACGGCCGCAGCAGCTCCACCGCCAGCCGCTCCAGCGTGCGCGCGTCGCCCAGCGGGTCCGTGCACGACCGGCTGCGCGTGAGGATGCGGAAATCCGAGTGCTTGACCTTCACCGTGACGGTGCGACCGCGCAGCCCCGCACGCCCGTACGCCGCCCACACCTTGGCCAGGATCGGCGCCAGCAGGGCAGGGACCTCCTCCCACGTGACCACATCGCGCGCAAAGGTGTTCTCCGCCCCCACCGACTTGCGCTGCCGGTCCGCGACCACCGGCCGCTCGTCCAGCCCGCGCGCGACGCCGTGGTAGTACGCCCCCGCCTTGCCGAACCGCGCCAGCAGGAACTCCAGCGACCGGGCGCGCAGGTCGAGCCCGGTGCGGATGCCCAGCGCGTTCATCTTCTCCGCCGTCCTCGGCCCGATGCCGTGGAACCGCCCGACCTCCAGCCCCTCCACGAAGCCCGGCCCCATGCGCGGCGTGATGACGAACTGCCCGTCCGGCTTCCTGTGGTCCGACGCCAGCTTGGCCAGGAACTTGTTGTACGAGATCCCCGCCGACGCCGTCAGCCCGGTCTCGGCGCGGATGCGGGCGCGGATCTCGGCCGCGATCGCGGTGGCCGAGCCGCGGTCGAGCAGCGGCGTGGTGACGTCGAGGTAGGCCTCGTCGAGCGACAGAGGCTGGATGAGCGGCGTGTACTCGGCGAAGATCGCGTGGATCTGGCGCGAGACCTCCTTGTAGACGTCGAAGCGCGGGTGGACGAACACCAGCTGCGGGCACTTCCGGCGCGCGGTGGAGGACGGCATCGCGGAGTGCACGCCGAACCGCCTGGCCTCGTAGCTGGCGGCCGCGACCACGCCGCGCTCGCGAGAGCCGCCGACGGCGAGCGGGATGCCGCGCAGCGACGGGTCGTCGCGCTGCTCGACAGAGGCGTAGAACGCGTCCATGTCGATGTGGATGATCCGCCGCACGCCTGGCGGCACGCCGGCCGGTGCGTCCGTCGGCAGGTCGGGGCTCTGGTCCTGGCCGGGCATGACGCCCGCCAGCCTAGCACGCCCCCGCCCTTGCGCACCGTCCTCCCGGCCGACCGGCCCACGAAGAACCGTGGGCATGTTCCCTCGTGAAAGAAGAAGCCGGGGAACTTCTGCCCGCAGGAACCGGGGCCGCCGGCCCGCCCGTGATCTCACGGGCAGAGTCTTTTTGCTTCTTCTTCTCCGGAAGAAGAAGACTCCTGCTTCTCCCCGGAAGCGGCAGGCCGCCGCTACGGCAAGGGCAGGCCCGCCGGCAACGGCGCCCCGGCGTTCGATGCCACCTCCTCGGGATGGCGCAGGTGCCACAGCCGGCCATGCGTCGCGACGATCAGGTCCGCGAGGCCGAGCCGATCCCTGGGATCCAGCGCCGCCGAGCGCAGGAGGGTCTCCGCCACGCCCAGCATGCGGAACGCGACCACCGGCTCGCGCACGTCGCAGGCCGTGTGGGCGAGCCGGACGAGCTGCCGGGCCAGGCGCCTCGCGTGCGGGGAGTGCGTGTCCTGGTCCACCGAGGCGACCTACCCCTGCCCGGCGACGCCAGCCGCCGGAAGGACAGTGCGACGCCGACGGCGCCTGTCCGTCGCACGGGCGCCAGCCCGCCGTGATGCCTGAGACATGCCCGCCACCTCCAGGTCCGTGCCGAGGGCCGCTGCATACAATGTCGCTCCGACTCCGTATCGACGACGTCACGAATGCGTGACCTCGACCGGAACCCCGTGCCCGGGCGGAACCGAGGCACGCAGCCCGCGTCGCACCGGCTCCAGGACCGCGGCGCGCGGCGCGACCGGGCGCCGCTTTCGGCGTGCCACGTGCCCCGCCAGCACTCCGCCCCTCCACGCCGCGTCCGGCCCACGCACCCCGCGTCCGGTCGCCGGCTCCGCGCCCTGGCCAGGCGTGCGGATGCTGCGCGCGCAGGCCTTCGACACGGCCGGGCCGACGCGATACACCGCGCGCGGCCGCGCGCGATCCGGCGCCCGGCCGCCGCCCCTCGGAGGAACCGCCTGTGCAGTTCGAGCGCCGCTTCAAGTTCCTGATCGCAGCGCCGGGCTTCGACGCGGACGACATCGAGGGCATCCGCCTCGACCAGATCACCGCCGAGATCGAGAAGATCGGCTTCTCCACCCTGCGCGCCCGCAAGATCGACGAGGCCGAGCTGGTGATCCGCACCGACGCGGCGCTCGGCTGCGTCGTCATCGACTGGGGCAAGCGCGGCCCGCAGGGCAAGGCGGCCGCCCTGGTCTCGTTCATCAGGAAGCGCGGCCTGGCCGTGCCGATCATCATCCTGGTGCGCCACCAGCGCTTCGAGGACATGCCGGTCGACGTGCTGCACGAGGCCGACGGCTTCGTCTTCCTCGCCGAGGAGACGCCCGAGTTCATCGCCAAGAACCTGGCCTCCTACCTGCGCCACTACGCCGAGACACTGCGCACCCCGTTCTTCGGAGCCCTGCTGGACTTCGCAGAGCAGGGCAACCAGCTCTGGACCTGCCCCGGCCACAACGGCGGCGTGTTCTACTCGCGCTCGCCGATCGGGCGCATCTTCGTCGAGCACCTCGGCGAGGCGGTGTTCCGCGACGACCTCGACAACTCCGTGCTCGACCTCGGCGACCTGCTGATCCACCAGGGAGCACCCCTGCAGGCGCAGAAGGAGGCCGCCAAGATCTTCGGCGCCGAGCGCACCTACTTCGTGCTCAACGGCACCTCGACGAGCAACAAGATCGTGCTGCAGTCCCTCGTCGCCGACGACGACCTGGTGCTGTTCGACCGCAACAACCACAAGGCGGCCCACCACGGCGGCCTGTTCCTGGGCTGCGGCATCCCGATCTTCCTGCCCACCGCGCGCAACGCCCACGGCATGATCGGCCCGATCGATTTCTCCGCGCTCGACGAGACCAGGCTGCGCGAGAGCATCCGCGACAACCCGCTCGTGGTCGACAAGGACGCCTGGCGCAGGGAGCGCCCGTTCCGCGTCGCCGTGGTCGAGCAGTGCAGCTACGACGGCACGATCTACAGCGCCGACATGATCGCCGAGAAGCTCGGCCCGCTGTGCGACTACCTGATGTTCGACGAGGCCTGGGCCGGCTTCATGAAGTTCCACCCGCTGTACCGCGGCCGCTTCGCCATGGGCCTCAACGGCCTCTCCGAATCCAGCCCCGGCATCATCGCGACGCAGTCCACGCACAAGCAGCTCGCGGGCTTCAGCCAGTCGAGCCAGATCCACGTGCGCGACAACCACATCAAGGGCCAGCGCCGGCGCGTGGAGCACCGCCGGTTCAACGAGTTCTTCATGATGCACGCGTCGACGTCGCCGTTCTACCCGCTGTTCGCCTCGCTCGACGTCGGCGCGCAGATGATGAAGGGCCGCCAGGGCGAGGTGCTGTGGGACGACACGGTCCGCCTGGGCATCGAGCTGCGCAAGAAGATCCGCTCCGCGCGCGACGAGTTCCTCGCCCGCGAGACCGACGCCAAGAAGCAGTGGTTCTTCGAGCCGTTCGTCCCCGACACCGTGCCCAACCCCGCCGCCGACGTGGCCGGCGCCCCCGCCCGCGTGCGCTGGGAGGACGTGTCCACCGACGAGCTGGCCGCCAACCCCGCGCACTGGGCGATGTCGCCCGAGGAGAGCTGGCACGGCTTCGGCGAGATCGCGCCCGGGTTCGCGATGACCGACCCCAACAAGCTGACCCTGCTCACCCCCGGCTTCGACCACGACACCGGCGCCTATGCCGAGCACGGCGTCCCCGCCCCGGTGCTCGCCGTGTTCCTGCGCGAGAACCGCATCGTGCCGGAGAAGAACGACCTCAACTCGATCCTGTTCCTGCTCACGCCGGGCGTGGAGAGCAGCAAGGCCGGCACGCTGCTGAGCTTCCTGGTGTTCTTCAAGCGCCTGCACGACGACAACCGCCTGCTCGACGAGGTGATGCCCGACTTCGTGCGCCAGCGCCCGGAGCGCTACGGCGGCCGGCGCCTGCGCGACCTGTGCGCCGAGATGCACGACTTCTACCGCTCGCACCGCACGAGCACGCTGCAGCGCGAGCAGTTCCAGGCCGACCACTTCCCCGTCATGGCCATGCGTCCCGACCAGGCGGTGCGCGAGTTCGTGCGCAACAACGTCGACTTCCTGCCGATCGACGAGATCTTCGGCCGCATTGCCTGCACGCTCTGGGTCGTCTATCCGCCGGGAATCGCCACCATCGTCCCCGGCGAGCGGCTCGACGAGCGCGCCCGCCCGATGGTCGAGTACCTCAAGGTGTTCGAGCGCGCCGCCAACCTGTTCCCCGGCCTGGAGAACGAGATCCAGGGCATCTACCGCGAGAAGCAGCCGGACGGCTCGGTGCGCTTCTACACCTACGTCGTGCGCGAGGAGCGCGAGGTCCGGCGCCTCGTCTGAAGGAAGCAAGGTCGAGGCTCCGCCTCGAACTCCGCCAAAGGCTGCGCCCTTGGAACGCATCCCTCAAGTGAAGCCGGTCCAGGGGCGGCTCGCCCCTGGCGGGTTTGGGCAGAGCCCAACCTTGCTGCCTGCCGATGTCACCGAACTGTAGTTGGCTCCCTCCGCCGCGAACCGCTTCAACTCCGCCCGACCGTTGCGGACACGTCACCAGGCGGACTCGCGGCGCACTCAACTTGCGGTGGTGGAAAAGCATGACACTGAAAAACTGGTACAGGAACTCCTGTGCCATCCTCGGCACCCTGGCCATGCTGCAGCCCACGGCGCTCCTGGCGCAGGAGGCCCCGGGCGACGTGACCATCGCGCCGAAGAGCAGCGACATGGTGCAGCGCTTCGCCACCGACATGGCCGCCCAGCCCAAGCTGAGCACCGCCGAGAAGGTCGCGCTGCTGCAGCAGAAGGTGAAGTACGTGTTCGTCCTGTTCCAGGAGAACCGTTCCTTCGACTTCTACTTCGGCACCTTCCCCGGCGCCCACGGCCTGTTCACCCAGGGCGGCACGGCTACCCCGGGCTTCTACCAGCCGATCGTCAACACCGACGGCACGGTCGGCCCGATCTCGCCGTTCCTGATCCCGCAGACCGTCAGGACCGCGGCCGGCGCCACCGTGCCGATCTACCCGGCCGACATCGCCTCGGTCGACCACTCCCACGCCGGCATCGTCAACAGCCAGCATTTCGTGGGCGGCGTCTCGCGCAACGACCGCTTCGCGCTCGACGAGGAGGGCCTGACCACCGACGCCAGCGGCCGGATCGTCAGCAAGACCACGCTCGCACCCGCGAGCGCCAACCCGACGCTGGCGCAGAAGCAGATGGGCGAGCTGGCCATGGGCCACGTCGACTGCGACACCGCGCCCTACCTGTGGCAGTACGCCGACCGCTTCGCCCTGTTCGACAACTTCCACATGACGGTGACCGCCCCGTCCACGCCGAACGCGCTGGCGATGATCGCCGGCCAGTCCGGCCTGACCCAGTGGGCGCTGCACCCGGGCACGGCGAGCAGCAACACCGCGAGCCCGGTCGTGGCCAGGAGCGGCGGCGAGCCGATCGTCGGCGACCCCGGCCCGTTCCCCGGCTCCAACCTCGACTTCTCGCCGGTCAAGCCGCCGTACAACCCCGGCGACGAGAACCCCAACACCCCGGCGCTGAACCAGACCTACGCCAGCCTGCCGCTGTCCTTCATGGGCCGCTCGATCCAGGCCACGATCGCCAACGACCCCAACCCGGCGCTCGACCTGCTCGACGTGCAGCACGACATCAAGCGCATCGCCGGCGACGGCAACGTCCCGACCAACTGGGGCTGGTTCCAGGAGGGCTACGACGCCGAGCCCACCGACAGCGCCGCCGTGCCGCTGCACAGCTCCTACATCATCCACCACAATGCCCCGCAGTACTTCGGCTACATCGCCGACAACCCCACGGTGGCCAGCGCCCACCTGCGCGGCCTCGGCGACTTCTTCGGCGCCGTGAGCGGCCAGCAGCTCGGCACCAAGGGCGGCGTGTTCTACGTGCGCGGCGGCTACGACAACAACGACGGCCTGCTGCCGCTCGACCCGAACCCCAAGGTCCAGGCCGCCTTCCCCGGCAGCGACGACCACCCCGGCTACTCCGACGGCCAGATCGCCGAGCAGCTGCTCGCCGACGAGATCAACGCGATCGCCGCGAGCCCCTACTGGAAGGACAGCGCGATCGTCATCGCCTACGACGAGACCGACGGGCTGTACGACCACGCCGCCGTCACCAGCCGCGTCAACGACCCGCAGGGCAACCCGCTGGAGCCCTCGCAGCGCATCCCGGCGATCGTGATCTCGCCCTACGCCAAGGCGCACGCGATCATCAGCCAGAACACCGAGCACAGCTCGATCATCAAGCTGATCGACGCGATCTTCAACCTGACCCCGCTCGCCGACCTGCCCGACGAGACCCGCGGTTTCGCGGCCGGCAAGGCGCTCACCGGCCAGGACTACATGGGTCCCGCCGACGCCAAGACGCCGGGCATCGGCGACATGCTCGCAGCCTTCGACAACGCGCGCCTCACCGGCAAGGTCGCCCCGCTCCCGGCGTCCTACGCCGAGATCCTGCCGGGCACGACGCCGACCCTGCCGCACTACCCGCTCGGCGGCTGCTACACGCTCAACATCGTGCCCACCGACTACCAGGGCGGCACGCTGATCGACCCGGCGCCGGCGGACTTCAACCCCCGCCCGTCGCTGACCCCAGGCGTGCCCACCTCGGGCACCTGGACGCCCTGATCCGTCCCGCCCGGACGTGCCTGACCCGTGCCTGACCCATGCCTGACCTGGGGAGGGGAGCCGGAGCGATCCGGCTCCCCTTCTTCTTGCCTGGAGCTTGCCCCGAGATGACCCGACCCGCCCCAGCGATGGCCCCGCCCGCCCCCGCGCGTCCGGCTCCTGCGCCGCTCGCCGCCGCGCCGCGTGCCCCCGTGCCGCCGACCTTCGCGCGGC
>CAXSER010000025.1:0-16194 GCA_964236315.1 uncultured Acetobacteraceae bacterium
CCGGTCCAGGGGCGGCTCGCCCCTGGCGGGTCTGGGCAGAGCCCAGGCTTGCTTCGGGCTTGCGCCCCCCGCCGCCGCGCCCTACGTGACGGCGCATCGTGACCTATGCCGTCAAGGAGATGTTCGCGACGCTTCAGGGCGAGGGCGCGCAGTCCGGCCGGGCGTCGGTGTTCTGCCGCTTCGCCGGGTGCAACCTGTGGTCGGGGCGCGAGGCCGACCGCGCGGCCGCGCAGTGCCGGTTCTGCGACACCGACTTCGTGGGCGTGGACGGGCAGGGCGGCGGGCGGTTCGCCGATGCGGAGGCGCTGGCCGGCGCGATCGCGGCGCTGTGGCCGGGCGGGCCGGGCGGCTACGTGGTGTTCACCGGGGGCGAGCCGCTGCTGCAGCTTGACGACGCGCTGCTCGATGCGGTGCATGCGCGCGGGATGATCGCGGCGGTGGAGACCAACGGGACGATCGCGGCGCCGGCGGGCGTGGACTGGGTGTGCGTGAGCCCGAAGGCGGGCACGGCGCTGGTGCAGACCGGCGGGTCGGAGCTGAAGCTGGTGTTCCCGCAGCCGGAGCTGATGCCGGATCGCTTCGAGGGCACGGGGTTCGAGCACTACTTCCTGCAGCCGATGGACGGGCCGCACAGGGTCGAGAACACGGCGGCGGCGGTGGCCTACTGCCTGCGCCACCCGCGGTGGCGGCTCAGCCTGCAGATGCACAAGATGATCGGGATCGACTGATGTTCGAGCTGAGCAAGCAGTTCCGCTTCGAGGCGGCGCATACCCTCGACCGCGCCATCGACGTCGAGCCGAGCCGGCGCATCCACGGGCACTCGTACCGCGCCGAGGTCACGGTGCGCGGCGAGGCGGACCCGGCGAGCGGCATGGTGGTCGACCTCGGCGTGTTCGAGCGCGCGCTGGAGGCGGCGCGCGACGGGCTGGACCACAGGTTCCTCGACCATGTGGGCGGGCTGGGACCGGCGACGATGGAGAATCTGTCGGCGTGGATCTGGCGGGTGGTGGAGCCGGTGTGCGCAGGGCTGGTGCGGGTCGCTGTGCACCGAGACAGCAACGGGGAGAGCTGCACGTACTACGGACCGGCGAAGTAAGGCCAGGGCCCTGCCCTGGACCCGCCAGGGCGAGCCGCCCTGGACCGGCCTCGCTTAAGGGGTGCGTTCCAAGGGCGCAGCCTTTGGCGGAGTCCAGAGGCAGAGCCTCTGGCCTTTCTTACTCGGCGGCGGGCAGGTCGATCCACGACAGGTGCCCGCCCTTGCCGGCGCCGGTGTCCACGAACACCGCCGTCCCGCCCAGGGCGCCCGGCTTGACCAGCGGCCGGCCGTCGGGGCTGCGGCGGTCGTGGCCGACGTAGGCGGTCATGCCCGGGGGGATGCGGTCGACCCAGCGCAGCACGCGCTCGGGGAAGCCGTCGGACTGGGTGCGGCCGGTGGTCTGGCCGAACAGGGCGCGCGACAGCAGGGGCGTGACACCGGACAACGCCGGGGGTGGCGGCTCGTGCAGCATGCGCGGGTCGAAGCTGCCGTGGACGAAGAAGCGCGGGCCGTCGGCGATCCAGGCCGGGGCGCGGCCGACCTCGGCCAGGGTGCGCTCGCGCAAGGGCTCGTCGAGCTGGGCCAGGGTGTCCTGCAGGGCGCGGTCCATGCGCACCGCGTATCCGGCCAGGCTGCGGCCGAGCTTGCGGTCGTGGTTGCCGAGCAGGAACAGGCCGCGCCCCTCGTCGAGCAGGCGGAAGGCCAGGCGCAGCACGGCGGCGCTGTCCGGGCCGCCGTCGGTGAGGTCGCCGAGCTGGACGACGAAGCGGTCGGTGTCGGCGGCGAAGGCGAAGGCGTGCGCGTCGCCGTGGACGTCGCCGACAATGCGCAGCGCGCGGTCGCGCGGGATCACCCGGTGCGCCGCCTGGCGGTGCGGGCGGAGGGCGCCTCGGCGGGCTCGGCCGCGTCGGTGCCGCGCACGGCGGCGCGGTAGGTGTCGAGCGCGCGGGTGCGGGCCTCGGCGAGGTCGACGACAGGGCGCGGGTAGGTCTCGCCCAGGGTGACGCCGACCTTGGCCAGCGCGTCGGCCGGGGCGTCCCAGGGGGCGTGCAGCCAGCGGGTCGGCACGTCCTTCAGCTCGGGCACCCAGCGGCGGACGTAGTCGCCGTCGGGGTCGAACTTCTCCCCCTGGGAGACGGGATTGAACACGCGGAAGTAGGGCTGGGCGTCGATGCCGCAGCCGGCGATCCACTGCCAGCTCACGCTGTTGGCGGCGAGGTCGGCGTCGACGAGGGTGTCCCAGAACCAGGCCTCGCCCTCGACCCAGTCGACGAGCAGCTGCTTGACCAGGAAGGACGAGGTGATCATGCGCACGCGGTTGTGCATCCAGCCCATGTTCCAGAGCTGGCGCATGCCGGCGTCGACGATCGGCACGCCGGTGCGGCCGCGCTGCCAGGCGTGCAGCTCGCCCGGCTCGGCGCGCCAGGGCAGGCGGGCGAAGGCCTCGCGCAGGGGGGCGTCGGGCAGGGTCGGGCGGTGCCAGAGCAGGTAGGCGGAGAACTCGTGCCAGAGCAGCTCGGAGAGGAACACGTCGAGCGCCTTGCCGGATCCTGCGGCGCGGGCAGCGTGCCAGACCTGGTTGGGGGACAGCTCGCCCCAGTGCAGGTGCGGCGACAGCATCGAGGTGCTGTCCTGGCCCGGGAGGTTGCGGCCCTCGTCGTAGCCGGCGACGCCGCGCTTCATGAAGGTCGCGAGCCGGTCATGGGCGCCGGCCTCGCCAGGCGTCCAGCTCTCGCGCATGCCGCCCGCCCAGTCGGGCTTGCGCGGCAGCAGGCCCCAGGCGGCGAGGTCGTCGGAGGCGGGCGGCTTCGCGCCGGGGATGCGCCTGGGCGCGGGCTGCGGCGGGGCGGGCTCGCCAAGCGCACGGCAGGCCTTCGCGTAGGGCGTGTAGATGCCGTAGGTGCCGCCGGTCTTGGTCTTCACCTGGTCGGGCGGGTAGAGGGTCGAGACCTGGTGCAGGTGCAGCGATGCGCCCTGCGCCTCCAGCGCCTCGGCGGCCTCGGTGTCGCGGGCGCGGGCCCAGGGC
Organism: uncultured Acetobacteraceae bacterium; assembly: GCA_964236315.1. GTDB lineage: Bacteria > Pseudomonadota > Alphaproteobacteria > Acetobacterales > Acetobacteraceae > CAXSEF01. The sequence continues at coordinate 3,063 of CAXSER010000025.1, forward strand.
TCGTGCATCAGGCCGGCGTGAACCTGCGTGGCGCCTACCTCGCGGGCCAGGGCGGCGATCGTCTCAACGGCCGGACCGCGGCGCAGGACCAGGGTGGCGCCGCACTTGGTCAGATCGGCGGCGAGCGATTCCAGGGTGTGATGCAGCCACCAGCGCGACGCGCTCGCCGGCGCCCAGCGGCCGCCCGCGGCCTCGTCGAGCACGTAGGCGCAGAGCACCGGACCGCCGCCCTCCAGGGCCGCCGCGAGCGCGGGGTTGTCGGCGAGGCGCAGGTCCTGGCGGAACCACAGCAGGGATGTGCCGGGAGAGTGCTTCCCGGCGCCGGCCTTGGTCGCCATGCCTGTCGTTCCTCCTGCCGGCGTCGCGCGCCGGGATGACGCGCTCGCCGGGAATGCTGCAATTACAATGTGTGGCGCGGCCCGATCCTGGCAAGCCGGACGCTCCGTCTCAGCCGTCCGCGACCGTCGCCGGGGCGCCGACGTGGCCGAGCGCGAAGCTGAACAGGCGCTCGCGGCCCAGCATGAACACCTGCCCGCCGAGCGGGAACAGGGCGGCGATCTCCGGGTGCGCCACGTCCAGCCCGCCGGTGTAGGCCCCCAGCGCGGGCAGCATCAGCCGCTGCGGCGAGGCCACGAAGCAGGCGCGGCTGACCCAGCCGGCCCGGGTGCGCACGCGCGCCTTCGGGTGATGGTGGCCGCACACCTCCGCGCCGGCGCCGCATGGCGTGCGCCGCGCCTGGTGGCGGAAGGCGAGCGGGCCGCAGCGCCACTCGGCGACGGCGAGGCCGCGCAGCCCGTCGGGCGGAAGCGGGTCGTGGTTGCCGCTGACCCAGACGAACTCGGACCTTGCAGCCATGTGCGCGAGGCGGGCGGCCTCGGCGGGGGGCAGGCGGGCGGCGGCGTGGCGGTCGTGGAAGCTGTCGCCCAGCAGCACCACCCGCGCCGGCTGCCAGCGCTCCAGCAGCGCGGCCAGGCGGTCGAGCGTGATGCCCGTGTCCCAAGGCGGGATCAGGCTGCCGCGGCGGGCGGCGGCGCTGCCCTTCTCCAGGTGCAGGTCGGCGACCACCAGCACGCCGGCGGCAGGCCAGAAGAAGGCGCCGGCGGGGTCGAGCAGGAGGCGCTCGCCGGCGAGATGCAACGTCGTCTCAGCCATGAAGGAAAGCCAGGGCTCTGCCCTGGACCCGCCAGGGCGAGCCGCCCTGGACCGGCACAATGAGGAAAGAGTCCTCGTCGAGGTTTCCAAAGGCTCGGCCTTTGGCGGAGTCCAGAGGCAGAGCCTCTGGCCTTGCTTGCTTGCTCACGCGGTCGCCCTCGGCTGCCGACGCGCCCGGCGCAGGTTGGCGCGGTGGACCGGGTGCACGCGCATCTCCTCCGTCGACGGGGCGGCGTCGCCGGTGGCCTCGGCGACGAGCTGCTCGGTCTCGGCGAGCATGGCCTCCTCGTCGGCCTCGGTGCGCACGGTCTCGCGGCCGATGTCGAGCAGGACGGGGACGGCGAGCGGGGAGACGCGCGACAGGCGCACGGTGCGGATGCGGCCGGTGACGCGGCCGAGCATGGCGGCCAGGCGGGCGAGGTCGGTGAGGCCACCGGCGGCGTCGGCGCGGGTGGCGCGCAGCAGCACGTGGCCGGGCTGGTGGCGGCGCAGCACGTCGTAGATCAGGTCGGTGTTGACGGTGACCTGGCGGCGGTTGCGGTTGGCGCCGGGCTGGTGGCGCTCGACCAGGCCGGAGACGACGGCGATGTTGCGGAAGGTGCGGCGCAGCATCGAGGACTCCGCCATCCACGCCTCCAGGTCGTCGCCGAGCATGTCCTGGTCGAACAGGGAGTCGATGTCGCCCGGTTCGGAGCCCGACCAGACGGCGATGACGTAGTCGGTGGCGACGAAGCCGAGCGGCTGGGCGCCGGCGCGCTCCATGCGCTTGGTGAGCAGGAGGCCGAGGGTCTGGTGGGCGTTGCGGCCCTCGAAGCAGTAGGCGACCAGGAACCAGCGGCCGCTGCGGGGGAAGATCTCCACGAGCAGGTCGTCGGGGCCGGGGAGCTCGGAGCGCAGGGCCTGCAGCTCCAGCCATTCGCGGACCTGGTCGGGGTAGAAGTGCCAGCTCGTCGGGTCGTGCAGCATGGCGCGGACGCGCTCGGCCAGGTTGCTGGTCATGGGGTACTTGCTGCCGGCGTAGGTCGGGATCATCGGCTCTCCCGGTCCGCCCTCGGCGCACTCCACCGTGGTCTCGCGGATGCGCAGGAAGCGCAGCAGGCGGCCGCCGAACAGGAAGGTGTGGCCGGGGGAGAGAATGTTGGCGAAGCCCTCCTCGATCTCGCCGAGGCGGAAGCCGCGGGAGCCGCCGAGGCGCACGGTGAGCAGCGGGGCCTCGACGATGGTGCCGATGTTCATGCGCGCGCGCTGCGACACGCGGGCGGAGCGGACGTGGACGCAGCCGTCGGCGTCGCGGAACAGCTTGCGGTAGCGCTCGTAGGCGTGCAGCGCGTAGCCGCCGTCCTCCACGAAGCCGAGGGTGTCGTCGAAGTCCTCGCGCGAGAGTTCGGCGTAGGGGGCGGCGCGGCGCACCTCGTCGAACATGGCGTCCACGGAGTAGGGCGCTGCGGCGGCGCACAGCAGCAGGTGCTGGGCGAGGACGTCGAGGCCGCCCGGGCGGGGCGGGTCGCCGTCCAGCTCGCGGGCGGCCACGCCGAGCATGGCGGCCTCGCATTCGAGGACCTCGAAGCGGTTGGCGGGGACCAGGATGGCGCGGCTGGCCTCGTCCATGCGGTGGTTGGAGCGGCCGACGCGCTGCACCAGGCGCGAGACGCCCTTGGGGGCGCCGACCTGGATCACCTGGTCCACGCCGCCCCAGTCGATGCCGAGGTCGAGCGAGGAGGTCGCCACCACGCCGCGCAGCTCGCCGCGCGACATCGCGGCCTCCACCTTGCGGCGCTGGCCGATGTCGAGGGAGCCGTGGTGCAGCGCGATCGGCAGGGTCGCCTCGTTCAGCTTCCACAGCGCCTGGAACAGCAGCTCGCCCTGCGCGCGGGTGTTGACGAACACGATGGTCATGCCGGCGCGCGCGATGCGGTCGAGCACGGCGGACGCGGCGGCCACGCCCATGCGGCCGGACCAGGGGACGCGGCCGTCGGGGAGCATCATCGACAGCTCGGGGGGGGCACCGGCGGGTTCCTCGATCACGCGGACAGGGCCGCCGAGGCCGACGTAGGCCTCGACAGAGGCGCGGTGGGCGACGGTCGCGGACAGGCCGACCACACGCAGGCCGGGCACCAGCGTCGCCAGCCGCGCCAGGCCGAGGGCGAGCTGGTCGCCGCGCTTGGTGCCGGCGAGCGCGTGCACCTCGTCGACGACCACGCAGCGCAGGCCGGCGAACAGCGCGGGCGCGGTGGTCTGCGACAGGAGCAGGGCGAGGCTTTCCGGGGTGGTCAGCAGGATGTCGGGGGGGTGCTCGCGCTGGCGCTTGCGCCGGTCGGCGGGGGTGTCGCCGGTGCGGGTCTCGACGGTGATCGCGAGCCGCATCTCCTCGACGGGGGTGAGCAGGTTGCGGGCGATGTCGGTGGCGAGCGCCTTCAGGGGGGAGACGTAGAGGGTGTGCAGGCCGCCGCCCGCAGCCCCGCCGGCCAGTGCCACGAGGCTGGGGAGGAAACCGGCCAGGGTCTTGCCGCCGCCGGTGGGCGCGATCAGCAGGGCGCTCTCGCCGGCGCTGGCGGCGTCGAGCATGGCGAGCTGGTGCGCGCGCGGGGCCCAGCCGCGGCCGGCGAACCAGGCGGCAAAGGGTTCCGGCAATGTTCCGGGCATGGGGGGGAGATAGGGCAAATGCGGGGGCGCGCCAAGCAGGCAGGCAAGGCCGGGCTCTGCCCGGACCCGCCAGGGGCGAGCCGCCCCTGGACCGGCGCACATGGAGTTTCCAGCGGGCGGCTTGGCCGCGGGCGTGGGAGGCCGCACACTCCGGGGATGCCTCCGCACCCCGACACCTGGCTGTTCCCGCGGCCCGACGGCCTGTTCTGCGAGCCCGGCGGCTTCCACATCGACCCGGTCAATCCCGTCGACCGCGCGATCATCACCCACGCCCACGCCGACCACGCCCGGCCCGGCCACCAGGCGGTGCTGGCGACGGCGGAGTCGCTGGCGATCATGGACGTGCGCATGGGCGAGGGGCGCGCCGGCGTCGTGCAGCAGGCGTTGCGGCCGGGCGAGCACGTCACCATCAACGGCGTCGACGTGTGGATGCAGCCGGCCGGGCACGTGCTCGGCAGCGCCCAGGTGGCGATGCAGTGGCGCGGCAGCCGGGCCGTGGTCAGCGGCGACTACAAGCGCGTGCGCGACCCGACCTGCGCGCCGTTCGAGCCGATCGAGTGCGACGTGTTCGTCACCGAGGCCACGTTCGGGCTGCCGGTGTTCAGGCACCCGCCGCCGGCCGGCGAGGTCGCGCGGCTGATCGACAGCGTGGCGCTGTTCCCGGAGCGCACGCATGTCGTGGGGTGCTACGCGCTGGGCAAGTGCCAGCGGCTGATCGCGCTGCTGCGCGAGGCGGGGTGGGACCGGCCGATCTACCTGCACGGGGCGCTGATCCCGGTGTGCGCGCTGTACGAGCGGCTGGGCGTGCCGCTCGGCGACCTGCGGCCGGCGACGGTGGCGGCGAAGGCGGAGCTGGTGGGCGCGATCGTGCTGGCGCCTCCGGGGGCGATCGCGGACCGCTGGGCGCGGCGGCTGGCCGAGCCGGTGGTGGGGCTGGCGTCGGGGTGGATGCGGGTGCGCCAGCGGGCGAAGGCGCGGGGGATCGAGCTGCCGCTGGTGATCTCGGACCACTCGGACTGGGACGAGCTGAACGCGACGCTCGACGAGGTGGGGGCGCCGGAGGTCTGGGTCACGCACGGCAGCGAGGAGGCGCTGATCCATGCCGCCGGGCTGCGGGGGATACGCGGGCGGGCGCTGCGGATGATCGGATACGGGGACGAGGACGTGGAGGTGGCGGCGTGAGCGGGGCAAGGAAGGCCAGAGGCTCTGCCTCTGGACTCCGCCAAGGGCCGGGCCCTTGGAACCCTTCCGGAAGACTTTCTTCTCTTGTGTGGGCCGGTCCAGGGCGGCTCGCCCTGGCGGGTCCAGGGCAGAGCCCTGGCCTTGCCTTGGCCTGCCTCCGTTGATCGCCTTCGCCGAGCTGCTGGACCGCCTGCAGCTGTCGCCTGGCCGGCTGGCGAAGGTGGCGCTGCTGCGGCGGTTCTTCGAGGAGGAGGCGGACCCGGACCGGGGGTATGCGCTGGCGGCGATGGCGGGCGAGCTGGCGTTCCGGGCGGCCAAGCCGGGGCTGATCCGGGCGCTGGCGGAGAGCCGCGTGGACCCGGTGCTGTTCGCGTGGAGCCACGACTTCGTGGGGGATCTCGCGGAGACGGTGTCGCTGGTGTGGCCGGAGCGGCCGACGAACGCGTCGCCGCCGCTGCTGGCCGAGGTGGTGCTGACGCTTGCGTCGGGCGAGAAGGCGGAGCTGGGGCAGGTGGTGGCGGGGTGGCTCGACGCCTCGGACAGCTCGGTGCGGTATGCGGTGCTCAAGCTGATCACGGGGTCGCTGCGGGTGGGGGCGTCGGCCAGGCTCGCGAAGATCGCGCTGGCGGAGCTGGCGTCGGGGCACGGGCTGGCGATCGCGGCGGACGAGATCGAGGAGGTGTGGCACGGGCTGACGCCGCCATACGACGCGCTGTTCGCCTGGTGCGAGGGGCGGGGGCCGCGGCCGGACCCTGCGGACGCGCCGGTGTTCCGGCCGCCGATGCTGGCGCAGCCGCTGGAGGCGCCGGACCTGGCGACGCTGGACGCGGCCGCGTTCCGGGCGGAGTGGAAGTGGGACGGCATCCGGGTGCAGCTGGTGTCCACAGGCGGCGGGCAGCGGGTGTACTCGCGCGGGGCGGAGGACGTGTCGGCGGCGTTCCCGGAGATCGTGGAGGCGATGGGGTTCCGCGGCGTGCTGGACGGGGAGCTGCTGGTGGTGAGGGAGGGCGTGGTGGCGCCGTTCGCCGACCTGCAGCAGCGGCTCGGGCGCAAGGTGGTGGGTGCCAAGATGCTGCGGGAGTTCCCCGTGTTCGTGCGGCTGTACGACCTGCTGTTCGAGGGGGAGGAGGACCTGCGGGCCCTGCCGTTCGACGCGCGCAGGGCGCGGCTGGAGGCGTGGTTCGCGCGCGAGCGGCCGGCGCGGATGGACCTGTCGGAGCTGATCCCGTTCACGGACATCGCGGAGCTGGGGGAGAAGCGCGACGCGGCCAGGGCGGCGTCGATCGAGGGGCTGATGCTCAAGCGCGGCGACAGCGCGTACGTGCCGGGGCGGCCGAAGGGGCAGTGGTGGAAGTGGAAGCGCGACCCGCTGACCATCGACGCGGTGGTGATGTATGCGCAGCGCGGGCACGGCAAGCGGTCGAGCTTCTACTCGGACTATACGTTCGGGCTGTGGCGGACCGGGGCGGACGGGGTGGACGAGCTGGTGCCGGTGGGCAAGGCGTACTCGGGATTCACGGACGCGGAGCTGGCGACGATGGACCGCTGGATCCGCAACAACACGGTGGGGCGGTTCGGGCCGGTGCGCGAGGTGGCGCGCGGCCTGGTGCTGGAGATCGCGTTCGACGCGGCGCAGCTGTCGAGGCGGCACAAGTCGGGGGTGGCGCTGCGGTTCCCGCGCGTGGCGCGGCTGCGGCCGGACAAGCCGTATGCGGAGGCGGACCGGCTGGAGACGCTGATGCGGCTGGTGGAGGGATGGGAGGACGAGTCGGCGCCCTCGGACCCTGTCGTGGGCTGAGGCGGCGGGACGGGCTGTCCTGCCAAAAAACGTCGATACAGGGTCAACTTGCCCCTCACCTTGAAGCAGGGGCGGATCCAGGGCAGAGCCCTGGCCTTACGTCGCCTTACCTCGTGTCGAGCACGAACGTGCCCATGGCCTTGCGGGTCGTGAGCGGTTAGTTGCCGAGGTTGTGCGGCAAGACTGCGCTCTCCAGTTCCAGGTTGCCGGAGTGCTATCTCGACGCACAGATATCACCGGGCTCACCCTCCTGAAGGTAGGCAACGCCGCCTGAGAGAAGCGTCAAGCTTTTGCCAGGTGCGACAACCTCCGTCTGTGTCTCTGCTTCGAAATGATCAAGAAAATCAGCATCGATCTCAGTCTCGACGATCGAGATCATCTCCATGTCATTTTCCGAAGGCGGTTCTCCAAAATGTGCGCGCAGAATTATATGTCTGCTATTATGATCGATAGCGAAAGAGTATGCGCGCAGCGTGCTCGGGGTCTGGCTGTGGAGAGCACGTCTTGCAGAACCGCAAACAAGCTTAAGTAAGCGTTCATTTTCCGTCATGGCTGCCAGTTCCTGGGTGCTGCCGGCACGATGTGCGCGCCTTTATTAGAATAGTGTATCATTCCTCGCGTCGTTGGGGCGGACTGTCCTGCTTCGGTGCGAAAGGTCCCGATCGTCTCGCCTGCATCGAACATCTCTTTCGAGCCAGCCTGCCCGATCGGGATAGATCCAACCTGCCGGCCTCGCCCGGCAAACTGCTTTAACAGCATCCTCGGGTTGGCGGTCAGAGTGCTTCGGCCAGGAATATAGTTGTTCGTGCCCTCGACATGCTTTTCCTGCTGGCCGTCGTGCAGCCGGACTGGCTGATTTCTACCAACAGCCTCGGGTGGCCCGTCGAGCGGTGGTGTCGTCGACGGCCTCCGACCAACTTCGCCAGAAGCGGAGGTTCCGCTCTCCGGATGAACCTGCTTGAGGATGGCTCCGCCAAGCGCACGAGCGGCGGCCCCTGCTCCGCCCGCCAGGCCAGCTGCCGCGATGCCAATCGCTGTCTCGACCGGATATACGGGCCGGATCGCGTCGGGAGCATGAGGGCGAGGCTGGCTGCTCGCGTGGATGGCCGCCTGGGTCGCAGGATCGCGGGCGCGCTCCGATGCGTCGGCGACGAAGCTGGGCCATCGATCGATCCCCACGGCCTTGATCGCGTCCGCCAGCCTGCCTGCCGCGCCTGCCATGTCCGCGTGGCTGGTTGCGGTGGCTGCGGCCAAGGCAGCGGATCGAAGTGTGTGGGCGACAGGGTCGGCGGCGGCCCTGCCGAGGAAATGGCCCCTGGTGTTACGGAACCCAGTTGGTGTCCGTGAACATGGCCTGGTAGAGCAACACCTCCGTCGAGCCGTCGTACCAGGCCATCGCGATCGGCTGGATCACGAGGTTGCGGTCGAGCAACCGCAGTCCCGCCTGCTGCACCATCCGCGCGACCGCGGCGGCCAGTGGCGTGGGCGCATCCTCCGGTGCCGTAACCCAGAAGTAATGCTCTGTGGCGTCCTGACCGATAAGTGTCGCGAAAGGCCCTACCCCCGAAAGCGCGAGACCCAGCTGATCTCCGGACTTTTCCAGAATAAGCCGAATGGAGACGTCGTTGTTATAAGATGTCTTGTCGATTACGTCGATATTGTTCGAGCGTAGGGTGTCGATCAGGCCTTGATACGGAGCCGCCTCAAGGGTCGCCTCCACTTTGAAAAAGTTTGGTTCGCCCAGCCGACCATAGCAGGCGAGCAATGCCGCGAAGATGTCTTCCATGACGTTGTCGTGGGGTATGTCGCTGCCCCGGATCATCATGTTCCCGTCCTGCTGGGGACATGAACTGTGGGCCGACCACCGTCGCATCGCCAGTCCCGATCAAACCGGGGGGACCGTCCCCGGCCCGCTCGTCGCCGGCGCGCTACGGTATCCGGTCGGTATCCGTGAACAGGGCCCGGTAGAGCGTCACCTCCGTGGAGCCGTCAGGGCGGTTCATCCTGACCGTCTTCAGGACGATTTCGCGACTCAGCAGCCGGAAACCCGCCTGCTCGACGACCGTCGCCACCAGCGTCGCAAGCGGCGTTGGCCCTTTGTCAGGGTAGATTACCCAGGAGCCCTGTTCATTTCCGGCCAGATGGATCATTGCCGCAAATGGGCCGATGCCCGATAGCTCCAGGTAGGCCTGATCACCGGACCGGCTGATGACCAACTGGGTCGAGACGTCGTCATTCTCGTCCGTGGTTTCCAGGACATCCATGCCTTGGCCTCGAAGCTCCGCAACCACGTTTCGATGAATGGGACTATTCATCTTCTCGTAGACCTTGCTGAAATCGGGTTCTGCAAGGCTGCCGTAGGTTGCGATCAAGGCGGTCATGATCGATTGAACCTCGGCGTCGGTCGACGTGTTCCGTGGCGACTGACTCATGGAAACTCCTGTCCTGATGGATGACCGTGAATCCGGCCCGCCTCGTCCTGATGTACGCTTACAGTGGATTGGCCATCACCGTTGGGTGCTGTTCCGATGCGTCGGCCAAAATCATGGTCGCGAATGTCGGGCCGCGCGGGACGAGGAGTTCCTTTTCTCCACGCTTCCTGTGTTAGCGCATCAGCTTCTGCCGGACTGCCGTCGAACGTTGAAGTCGTTGTATTTTGCTTTAATCGAAGCTTATTTTGAGGAGTTCCAGCAATATGACCATCCTGCCTTTGTCGCGAGAATGGCAGATCATCGACTTTCTCCCTCTTGACTGCTACATCCGGCTCATCTTGTTTCGGTGCCATGGCAGGTGAGCCCGGCGGTTTTTCGTCTGCGGCAGTCTCTGCCGCTGGCGCGGCGTCCGGCGCCGGGCGGCTCGCGGGTGCGACCCCCTTCACAATGGCTCCGCCAAGCGCACGAGCGGCGGCCCCTGCTCCGCCCGCCAGGCCAGCTGCCGCGATGCCAATCGCTGTCTCGACCGGATATACGGGCCGGATCGCGTCGGGAGCATGAGGGCGAGGCTGGCTGCTCGCGTGGATGGCCGCCTGGGTCGCAGGATCGCGGGCGCGCTCCGATGCGTCGGCGACGAAGCTGGGCCATCGATCGATCCCCACGGCCTTGATCGCGTCCGCCAGCCTGCCTGCCGCACCTGCCATGTCCGCGTGGCTGGTTGCGGTGGCTGCGGTGGCTGCGGCCAAGGCAGCGGATCGAAGTGTGCGGGCGATGGGGTCGTCGGCCGCCCTGCCGAGGAAATGGTCCGCGAAGGCGGTTCGGTCGAGGCGCGCTCCCCTGATCCAGGCCGACAAAGCTTCTTCCAATCGAGGCAGTGTCCCGCGCTGATGATGCGCCTCGACGCGCACGCGAAGGGACGCAGGAAGAGATGCGATCGCACCATGGACGAGAGCCACGACACGGTCGTCGACACTCTTGAAGGCGGTGGACGGGTCATGCCCTGGGTTCTCTGCCTTGCCGGGTCCCGTGCCGTGACCGAACCAGCCATGCCCCTGGCGCCCCTGGACCTGCCAGTGGTCGTTCACACCCATGTCTCCCCCACGCAGAGTTATTTTTACTAACATTGTGCGTATGAGATGGACAACGCGTCGAGCGGATGCGGCATGGGGAGTAGCCATGTGACTAAAACGTGCCCCGCCTTGCAGGGGTCGCTGCCGGGTATGCGGCATCGATCCGCACGCCTGTCGTGCCCGGGACACTCGGACCCACTTGCCTGCCTTAAGGAGGCCGGTCCAGGGGCGGCTCGCCCCTGGCGGGTCCAGGGCAGAGCCCTGGCCTTGCCTTACTTCACGAGGTTCGCCGGCTCGCGGCCCGCGAAGATCGCGTCGAGCCCGTCGAGCACGAGCGTGCCCATGGCCTCGCGGGTCTTGAGCGGGTTGCTGCCGAGGTGGGGCAGCAGGACCGCGTTCTCCAGCTCCAGGTAGCCCTGGTTCAGGTTCGGCTCGCCGGCGAACACGTCGAGGCCGGCGGCGGCGACGTGGCCGGACTTCAGCGCCGCGATCAGGGCGGCGTCGTCGACCAGGGTGCCGCGCGCGGTGTTCACCACGACCGCGCCCTGGGGGAGCTTGGCGATCTTGGCCGCATCGAGCCAGCTCGCGGTGCCGGCGCCGCCGGGTGCGTTGAGGGAGAGGATCTCGCACTCGGCGAGGAAGCTGTCGTCGTCGCCGTGGAAGACCGCGTCGCCGACCAGGGACTCGGGGAGCTGCTGCAGGTCGCGGTAGTGGATCTGCATCTCGAAGCCGCGGGCCATGCGGGCGACCTCGCGGCCGATGCGGCCCATGCCCATGATGCCGAGCTTCGCGCCGGAGACCTGGGCGCTCATCATCATGGTCGGCGCCCAGCCCTTCCAGCCGCCGGCGCGGACCAGACGCTCGCCCTCGCCGGCGCGGCGGCAGGCGGCGAGGATCAGCAGCACGGCCAGCTCGGCGGTGGCCTGGGAGAGCACGTCGGGGGTGTTGACGAACGGCGTGCCGCGGGCGCGAAGGGCGGCGGCGTCGACGTGGTCGTAGCCGACGCTGAAGGTCGCGAAGGCGCGCACGCTGTCGGGCAGGCGGCCGATGGTCGCGGCGTCGATCCTGTCGGCGGGGGTGACGACGACGGCGTCGGCCCCCTCCGCGCGGCGGAGCAGCTCGGCGGCGTCGTAGGGCTCGTCGGTGTCGTTGAGGCGGACGTCGTAGTCGCGGCGGGCACGGGCCTCGGTCGCGGGGGGGACGCGGCGGCTGAGCAGCAGGACGGGCCTGCGGCCTCCGGTCCCGGGGCCCTGGTTCTGTTCGCTCATGATCGTTTCCCTTATCGTCTGATGCGGTTGCCCAGCACATAGCCGAACAGGCCGATCAGCACGACACCCACGATGTACTGGAGGCTGCCGACGAAGAAGACCAGGCGGCTGGCCGGGTGCAGGCCGATGTCGGGCGTGCTGGAGGTGCACATCTCCAGGAACGAGAAGCTCAGGATGTCGCCGACGTCGTGGCTGGGGCGCATCACCGGGCCGCCCGCGCCGGGGACCTGGTGCAGCAGGCTGCCGCTGGCGGCGTAGTACAGCGCGAAGCACAGCAGGATGGTGACGAAGGCGCGCAGCACGCGCGGCAGGCTCTCGCCGTAGTCGCACAGCCACTCGGCGAAGCTGTCGCTGGCGGTCAGCGCCGCGTTCAGGGCGGCGTCGCGCCAGCGCCGCTCGCGCAGGGCGGCGCGGGCCAGGGCGCGGGTGTGGCGCTTGCCCATGCGGCGCGCACGGCGGTACGCCCAACTCGCGGAGTCGGGCACGCCCAGGTCGCGGAAGTTCTTCTCGAGGTTGAGGTAGCCCTGGCGGGCTGCGTCGAAGTCGCCGGCGACCTCCTCGCCGAGGGCGCCGCCGAGCTGGTCGACGCGCATGCGCGTGCTCTCCAGCCAGGCGCCGGCGAGGCGGACGTGGCGCAGGTCGCAGGTCGAGAGGTTGGCGCGCGGCAGGCTGGCGTCGGTGAGGTCAGCGCCGCCGAGCTTCGCCCCGGCGAGCAGGGCGCCGCGCAGGTCGGCGCCGCGCAGGAGGGCACCGGACAGGTCGGCCTTGCGCAGGTCGGCCTCCTCCAGGTTCGCGCCGGACAGGTCGGTGCCGACCATCGAGGCCTCCTGCGCCACCGCGCGGCGCAGCGTGGCGTAAGGCATCTCCGCGCCGTCCAGCTTCGCGCCCCACAGGTCGGCATCGGTGAAGTCCGCGTGCTCCAGCAGCGCGCCGCCGAGGCGGGCGAAGCGCAGCACCGCGCGGGCGAAGCGCGCGTCCTCCAGCAGGGCGTCCTGCAGGTCGGCCTCGCTGGCGCGCACCGCGGTCAGGTCGGCGCCGGTCAGGTCGGCGCGCGCCAGGGTCGCGCCCTCCAGGCAGGCGGCCTTGAGCGAGGCGGAGCGCAGGGCCGAGTCACTGAGGTCGGCGCGGGTGAAATCGACGCCATCGAGCACGGCGTCCTGCAGCGTGGCGCCGCGCAGCACCGCGCCGTGCAGTCGCGCCGCACCGGTCTCGGCGTGCCACCAGGCGGGGGCGGCGCCGGCGCTCTCCACGTGAGGGCGCAGCGCCTCGGCGTCCAGGCGCAGGCTCGGCAGCGTCAGCCGCGCGCCCTGCAGCTCCGGCAGGCGCAGGCACGCGTCGGCGGCTTCCTCGATCAGGCGCAGGATGTGCACCAGGCGCTGCTCGGGGGTGGCGTCGCTCAGGGCACGGTGCAGCGCCTCGGCGGCGTCAAGCGCCGGGTCGTCCTGCCGCGCGCTCCGCTCGTCGCCGTCCACGGCGTTCCCCCTCGGCCCCGCCTGGCCGGCGCAATGCCATAGCACGCGGGCGAGGGGCGTGCGTCATTCGCAGGCAAGGCCGGGCTCTGCCCGGACCCGCCAGGCGGAGGTGGCC
>CAXSER010000026.1:0-16091 GCA_964236315.1 uncultured Acetobacteraceae bacterium
CAGAGGCTCTGCCTCTGGACTCCGCTCAAGGCTCGCCTTGAGAATCCTTTCCTTAGGTCAAGGGATCAAAGGGTCCTCGGGCCCTTTGCGGGTCCGGGCAGAGCCCGGCCTTGCTTGCTGCCGCTTACCCCCGCGGCCCGGCGTCCCCGTCCGCCCCGCCGACCGGCCGTACCGCCCACCGCATCAGCTTGTAGACCGGCACCACCCACGCCACCCCGAACACCGCGTAGAACACCGCCAGCGCCGCCCATCCCGCCGGCTGCACCAGGTCCGCCAGCGTGGCCGCCGCCACCAGCCAGGCGACCACGAACACGACACCCAGCAGGCAGGCCACAAGCGTGCGCGACATGGCGTGGCCCTCTCCGGTGTGCGGACCCGCCGGTTGCGGCGGGACGCGAGCGGGCTATACCTCCGCCGCCGCCCCTCGTGCCAGCCGCCGCGCCCAGCGCCCGGCCACGCAGCCCCTTTTCGACGGAACCCGCGATGACCTTCTCGGCGATGAACCTCAAGGACCACATCCGCGCCGTCCCGGACTTCCCCAAGCCGGGAATCCTGTTCTACGACATCTCGACCCTGTTGCGCGACGCCGACGCCTGGCAGGTCGCGATGGGCCGCATGGCTCGCGCCATCCAGGGCCACCGCCCCGACATGCTGGCCGGCATCGAATCCCGCGGCTTCCTGCTTGCTGCCCCGCTCGCCACCAAGCTCGGCGTCGGCTTCACCATGCTGCGCAAGCGCAACAAGCTGCCCGGCCCCCTCGTCGGCCTGGACTACGCCCTCGAGTACGGCACCGACCGCCTGGAGATCCAGGCCGACGCCGTCCGCCCCGGCCAGCGCGTGGTGCTGCTCGACGACCTGCTCGCGACCGGCGGCACCCTGTCCGCCGGCCTGTCCCTCCTGCGCCAAGTCGGCGCCGAGGTCCCGGCGATCGGCGTGCTGATCGAACTGACCTTCCTCGCCGGCCGCGCGAAGCTCGACGTCCCCGTGGAGACCCTCGTCAGCTACGACGAATAGCCTCGCGCCCCGGGCCTGCCGGGAGGCGATGCCGAACCCTGCCTGGGCCCGTCGAACGGGACGATCCTTCGGAACCCTGTTTCCAGGAAGCGGCTTTCAGGAAAGATCCCTGGAGGCGGCCGGAAGCAGCATCGCGGCCTTGCCCGCCGTGCCAGCGCAGGACGGACGACGAACGGGCATCGCAAGCACCACCGGCCTGCGACGCCCGCCGGCTGCCCGCCTACAATCGGCCGCTGACGAGCAGCACGATCAGCACGATGATCAGGATGGTGCCCAGGCCCACGCCGCCGTAGCCGTAGTGCCCGTAGGCACCGCCGCCCCAGCCACCGAACGTGGTCCCAAGCCCGCCACCAAACAGCAGGATGATGAGGATGATGAGAAGGATCAGACCCAAGTAAGTTCTCCCGTTTACCACCCAAGCTTGCCTTGCAACCATGGCGGGAACAAGTCATCGCGTTGCCGAAGCCGGTGGCGCCTGCCGGACAAGCAAAGCCGGGCGTTACCGAGACCCGCCAAAAACCAAAGGCCTCTGGAAACCCATCCCTTAAATCAAGGTCTCAAAAGGCGAGCCTTTGGCGGAGTCCGGAGGCGGAGCCTCTGGCCTTCCTTGCATCTCCTCCCCACGAGCCGCCCGGCCAACTGCCTACGGCTTCCGCCAGGCCGCCATCCAGTTGACCCGCGTGTTCGCCCGCCACCAAGCCCGGTTCACCCCCGGCAGGTACCCCATCCCGGTCAGCCGCAGCCGCCTGAGCCCGAGGGCGCGCACGATGCCGTCGATCTCGCCGGGGTCGCGGAACATCGACCAGCGATGCGTGCCCACAGGCAGCAGCCGCGCCACGTACTCCGCCGCGAACTTGGCCAGCACCAGGCTCTCCGGCGTGCGCGAGATCGTGGACACGAACAGCAGCCCGCCCGGCCGCAGCCGCCCGACGCAGGCCGCGAGGAAATCCGTCGGACTCTCGACGTGCTCGACCACCTCCAGGGCGCAGACGATGTCGAAACCATCCTCCGACACTGCCCCCTGCAGCGTCCCGGCCCGATAGTCGATCGACAGCCCGGAGTCCGCCGCATGACGCCGCGCCACCGCGACCGCCTCGCCCGACACGTCGACGCCCACGACCTCCGCGCCCGTCCGGGCCAGCGCCTCGCTCAGCAGGCCCCCGGAACACCCGACGTCAAGCACCCGCAGCCCGCCCAGCCCTCCTGCGCCCGAGCAGAGCCCCGCCTCGCGCGCCCGCTCCACGACCCAGGCGGTGCGCAACGGGTTCATCGCGTGCAGCGCCCGCATCGGCCCGTCCTGGTCCCACCAGCGCGCGGCAAAGCCGTTGTAGCGGTCCTGCTCCCCCGTCGCCGCGCCGTCCCTGTGCACGACCATGCCCGCCTCCTCGCGCCCGGATGGGGTCAGGACCGCAGCACCCGTCCCGCGACCGCATCCAGCCTGGCCAGCGCCTGCGGATCGCGCGCCCCCGGCGCGGTGATGATCGCGTGGTCGAGCGCGTGGTCGCACCCGGCATGGCATGGCCCGCGATGCACGCCGAGCGCCGGGATCACGCCGCGCACCAGGTCACGCGCCCGCTCCGCGTTCTCCAGCAGCACCTTGACCACCGCGTCCACCGTCACGGCCTCGTGGCCTTCGCGCCAGCAGTCGTAGTCCGTGACCATCGCCACCGTCGCGTAACAGAGCTCGGCCTCCCGGGCGAGCTTGGCCTCGGGCATGTTGGTCATGCCGATCACGCTGCACCCCCACGACCGGTACAGGTTGCTCTCGGCCCGGCTGGAGAACTGCGGCCCCTCCATCACCAGGTAGGTGCCGCCCCGGCTGGCCGGCAGCCCCAACGCCCCGGCGCTCGCCTGCAACGCATCGCCGAGACGCGCGCACACTGGCTCCGCCACCGAGACATGCGCCACGCATCCGGTGCCGAAGAAACTCTTCTCGCGCGCGAACGAGCGGTCGACGAACTGGTCCACGATCACGAAGTGCCCGGGCGGCAGCTCCTCGCGCAGCGACCCCACCGCGGAGAGCGACAGCACGTCGGTGCACCCCGCCCGCTTCAACGCGTCGATGTTGGCCCGGTAGTTCAGCCCGCTCGGGGAAATCCTGTGCCCGCGCCCGTGCCTGGGCAGGAACACGCAGCGCACCCCGTCCAGCCGCCCGAACAGCAGCTCGTCCGACGCCTCCCCCCAGGGCGTGTCGATCCGCTGCCAGCTCGGCTGCTCCAGCCCTGCGATGTCGTAGAGCCCGGAGCCCCCGATGATGCCGACGACCGGCTCGACCTGATCCATGCTCCACTCCTCCAGCCTGTCATGCGAAGGGGCGGGCCGCGCCCGCGACCCGCCCCTCCATCACCCGGTTTCGTCATCCCCAGCCGGAAGCCGGGCCTCGTGGACGCCGAGCCTAGTGGACGTCGGCCCACACCTTGCGCTTCACCACGTAGGTCAGCCCGGTCATCGCCGCGAGGAACAGCACGATCTTCACCCCGAGCCGCTTACGCTGCTCCATCTCCGGGTGCGACGCGTAGGTCAGGAAGGTCGTGACGTCGCGCGTCATCTGCTCGACGCTGGCCTTGGTGCCATCGGCATAGGTCACCTGGTCATCGGACAGCGGCGGCGGCATGTGGATCGCATGCCCCGGAAAATACTCGTTGTAGTACGACCCATCCGGCACGGTAATCCCCGCCGGCGCATCCTTGTACCCTGTCAGCAACGCCGCGATGTAGTTCGGCCCGCCCTCGCGTGCCTTCTCAAGATCCGACTGGTCCGGCGGCAGCGCGCCGTTATTGGCCGCACGCGCCGCCTTGTCATTCGGGAAAGGCGATCGGAAGGTATCGGACGGCAGCGCATTGCGTTCGACTGCCGCCCCGCTATCGTCTGTCCCCCCAGGAACTTGCACGCTGGCAGCGATCGCACGCACCTGCGCGGCATCAAGACCGATGCCCTCGAGGTTGCGGTAAGACATCAGCTTCATCGAATGGCAGTTGGAGCAGACCTCCTTGTAGACCTGGAAGCCCCGCTGCAGCGAGGCCCGGTCGAAGGTGCCGAACGCCCCGCCGAAGCTCCAGTGCTGCGACGGCAGCGGCGGCGTGCCCTCCTGGGCCAGCGCCCCGCTCAGCGGCACCGCTGCCAGCCCGAGCACCAGGGCGGAAACCCTTGTCATTCCCCGACCAAACAGGACAACCCGCACGGACACTCTAGACACCCGACGCATCACTGCTTCCCCATCGGCTTGGCCGTGGCGCCACCCGGCAGCGGGCCACCGCCCCGTGGCCCACGCCCCGCCAGTACCGGCCGGCTGATGCTCTCCGGCAACGGCAACGGCCGCTCCAGCCTGCCGAGCAGCGGCAGCAGCACTAGGAAATGCAGGAAGTAGTAGGTGGTCGCGACCCGGCCGATCACGACGTTCCACCCCTCGGGACGGTGCGCGCCGACGTAGCCCAGCGCAAACATCGCGATCACCAGCAGGATCATCAGCTGCCGATAGATCGGCCGGAACCGCGCGCTGCGCACCGGCGAGGTGTCCAGCCAGGGCAGCACGAACAGCAGCGCGATCGAGCCGAACATGCAGGCCACACCGCCGAGCTTGTTCGGCACCGACCGCAGGATCGCGTAGTACGGCAGGAAGTACCACTCCGGCACGATCTCGGAGGGCGTCTGCAGCGGGTTGGCCTGGATGTAATTGTCCGGGTGGCCGAGGAAATCGGGCGCGAAAAACACCAGGACCGCGAACACCAGGAGGTAAAAGGCTACGCCGACGCTGTCCTTGGCGGTGTAGTAGGGGTGGAACGGCAGGGTGTCCTGCGGCCCCTTCACGTCGATGCCGAGCGGGTTGTTCGACCCGGTGATGTGCAGCGCCGAGACGTGCAGGAAAATCACGCCAGTGATCACAAACGGCATCAGGTAGTGCAGCGAGAAGAAGCGGTTCAGCGTCGGGTTGTCGACCGAGAAGCCGCCCCACAGCCAAGTCACGATGGTGTTGCCTACCACCGGGATCGCAGAGAACAGGTTGGTGATGACGGTCGCACCCCAGTATGACATCTGGCCCCAAGGCAACACATAGCCCATGAACGCCGTGGCCATCAGCAACAGGAACAGCACCACGCCGGTCATCCACAGCAACTCGCGCGGCTTCTTGTAGGAACCGTAGTACATCCCGCGAAACATGTGGGTGTAGATCACGATGAAGAACATCGACGCGCCGTTCGCGTGAACGTAGCGGATCAGCCAACCGTAGTTCACGTCGCGCATGATGCGCTCGACAGAGTCAAACGCCAGGTTCACGTTGGCGGTGTAGTTCATCGCCAGGAATACGCCGGTCGAGATCATAATCAGCAGATTGACCACGGCCAAGGCACCGAAATTCCAGAAGTAGTTGAAATTCTTCGGCGTCGGAAAGGTGCCGTACTCTTTCTGCAGCAGGGTGAACACCGGCAGGCGGGTGTCGACCCAGTTCAGCACGGGATTGGTGAAGTCGCTCTTGTGCAGCCCGGCCATCCTGGACTCCTTCAGCCGCTCGGATGATGTCCTCCCGCCGCGCGAGAGAACTGGCGGGATGCTCGCACCCGCGTGTTGTGTCCACATTAAGGCCCACCCCGCGAGGCTGCAACTCGCGACGTCGGCAATATTCTTTCACCTGAAGCCAGGCGGACCGGCCCCCCGCCACGCGCCTTGTCGCAGCCTCAGGCTGGCGAGGCGAGCCGATCCGGCTAGGATCGGCCCATGCAGGACCCCACCGGCGCCGCGCCCGATGCCCTCCCCCCCGCCCCCCCGCACCCGGCGGGCGAACCGATCCTCGCGCGTGCCGCCCCTGAGGGCACGCAGGCCGCGCCCGCAAGCGCCCCGCCGCACCAGGCCTGGAAGGAGCCGGCACGGCTCTGGTTCGAGACCCTGCGTGACCGGCTGTGCGCCGGCTTCGAGGCGATCGAGGACGCGCAGGCTGCCATGCCAGGACCGCCCGGCACCGCCCTGCCCCCCGGCCGCTTCGAGCGCAAACCCTGGCAGCGACCGACCGAGCACGACGAGCCCGGTGGCGGCGGCGTCATCAGCGTCATGCACGGCCGGGTGTTCGAGAAGGTCGGCGTCAACGTGTCCACCGTCTGGGGCAGCTTCAGCGAGGAGTTCCGCAGCCAGATCCCCGGCGCCGACCAGGACCCGCGCTTCTGGGCGTCCGGCATTAGCGTCGTGGCCCACCCGCGCAACCCGCACGTGCCCGCCGCTCACATGAACACGCGCATGCTCGTCACCACGCAGGGCTGGTTCGGCGGCGGCGGCGACCTCACGCCGATGCGCCCGGACAGCGACGACGCCCAGGCCGACGGCGCCAGCTTCCACGACGCGCTCAGGGCCGCCTGCGACCGCCACGACCCCGACTGCTACCCCCGGTACAGGGAATGGTGCGACCGCTACTTCTTCCTTCCCCACCGCAACGAGCCGCGCGGCCTCGGTGGCATCTTCTTCGACCGCCTCGCCAATCCCGACGTCGACGGCGACTTCGCCTTCGTGCGCGACGTCGGCCAGGCGTTCCTCGACGGCTACACCGCGATCGTGCGCCGCCGCATGGCCCAGCCCTGGACGGCGGCCGACCGCGACCACCAGCTCGTCCGCCGCGGCCGCTACGTCGAGTTCAACCTGCTCCATGACCGCGGCACGCTGTTCGGCCTGAAGACTGGCGGCAACGTGGAGGCGATCCTGATGAGCCTGCCGCCCGAGGTGCGCTGGCCCTGACACGCCGGCCGCAGCGGCGAGCGGCCCGAGGCGGATCCCGCCGACCTTGGGCGCCTCACGTCGCGCGCCAGCAGACCGACACCGGCAAACCCGACGCTTGCCCCACACTCCCGGCGCCAGGGCCTTCCCCGAACCGGCCAGCCGGGCCAGCGTGAGCGCATGGCAGCACGCCCGACCTGGCCGTCCCACCAAGCCGCCGAGCAGGAGCTGCACTTGGCCGAGCAGCGACTCGCCCGGACACCGCAGGACGTCGCCGCAAGGTTCGAGCGGGCCTGCCTGCTCGATCGGCTCGGACGAGCGGAGGCACGCGACGCCTATCTCGCCGTGCTGGCGATCGACACGACCCACCGCGAGACGCTGCTTCGGCTCGCGGCGCTGCTCGCGGCCACCGGCTTCACCACCGCAGCACGCACCGTGCTGGTCCGTGCGGTCACGGCCCACCCCGACGACGCCGGCGCCCGGGTCGGCCTCGCGCACCTGCTGCGCGCGGGCGGCGACGACGACGCAGCCCGCAGCCACTACGAGGCCGCGCTGCTGGCCGACCCCGCACACCCGGAGGCGCACCAGGGCCTGTCCTACCTCCTCGACGGCGTCGACGAGGGCGCCGCGGAACGCCACCGGGCGCTGGGCTTCACCGGACGGGCACTGACCACCCGCCCTTTCCGCGGCACGGGTGACCCGGTGCGCGTGCTCCAGATCGTCTCCGCACGCGGCGGCAACGTCCCCACCGCGGTCCTGCTCGACGATGCCACCTTCCTCACGCACAGCGTCGTCGCGGAATACGCCGCGCCCGACCTTGCGCTGCCGCCGCACGATCTGGTGTTCAACGGGATCGGTGACGCGGAGCGCTGCGGCATCGCGCTGCACAACGCCGCGGCGCTGCTGGCACGCACCGACGCCCCCGTGATCAACCCTCCCGCGCGGATCGGGCCCACGACCCGGGCCGGGAACGCGGCTCTGGGCCACCTCGAGGGCGTCACGGCGCCGCGGATCGCCAAGCTGCCCCGCGCCGCGCTGCTGGACGGCCTGCCGCCCGGCTTCGACTATCCCTTGCTCCTGCGCAGCCCTGGTTACCACACCGGCCAGAACTTCCTTCGTCTGGACGATGCGAGCGACCTTGACGCAGCCCTGCGTGCCCTGCCCGGCGACCGCCTGACGCTGATCGAGCCGCTAGATACCCGAGGGGCCGACGGCGCCTGGCGGAAGTACCGGGTCATGCTGGTGGGCGGCGCAATCCTGCCCCTGCACCTCGCAATCTCGCCGCACTGGAAGGTGCACCACTTCACCGCCGATATGCAGGACCGGCCGGCCCACCGCGCCGAGGAGGCCGCGTTCCTCGACGACATGGCCGGGGTGCTCGGACTACCAGCCGTGAAAGCCCTGCAACGGATCAGCGATGCGCTGGCGCTCGACTACGGCGGCATCGACTTCGCGCTCGGTCCACAGGGAGACGTGCTGCTGTTCGAGGCGAACGCCACCATGACGGTCGCGATGCCGCCGGCGGACCCGCTCTGGGCCTATCGACGCAGGGCGGTGGCGGACGTGCTGGCGGCGGCGCGCCGCCTGCTGCTCGGCCGCGCCAGGCGGGACGAGCAACGATGACGCGCTCATGCACGCTGTTGGCAGTTCCGGCACGACACCATCGAACAGGCAGAACAACCGCCCTGCGCCTGCTCCGGCCCGGGACCGCCGTGCAGCCGCTCCCGCCGCAGTGCCGTGGCTTGTCCCAGCCCTGTGCGCAGCGGTTGCGGCGTCAGACCACCAGCGAGGAACCGCTGCTACCGGATGAGCCTTTCGCCAGCAGGTAACGCTGCACGAAGGTCTCCACGAACTTGGGGTCTTTCAGCTTGGTGATGTCGAGGCCGTTGCTGATCAGCTTCTCCTGCGTCGAGAGCGGCTGCTCGGCGATCTGCAGGGGCAGGCCGAGCGCGGTCGTGACCACGTCGCGCAGCACGGGATCGCCCAGGATCTGGTCCACCGACGTCACCGTGGACGCATTCGTGCGGAACGTCAGCGCATTCGACAGCCCCGGCGTCGACGCGTCGAGCGACGTGCGCCAGGTCACCTCGGCATAAGCGTTGGTGATGGTGCTCAGCACGCTCGGCGTCTGGATCACCGACAGCCCTTTGGCGGCGAACTGGTAGGTCTGCGCCGCGGACAGCCACGCGGAGTTCGTGGTCTTGAGCTGGTTGGCCACCGAGTTCGTGTTGGTCAGGTCCGAAGTCAGCGCCTTCTGCGCCAGCGCCGTGTACGACACCTGGTCGCCCAGGCCGTTCGCGGTCAGCAGGACCTTCATCACCGTCGGGTTCGCCAGCAGCTGCGTCACGCTCTTGGCGCTGGTCACCGCCTTGGTGAACGTCGCGAGGTCACGCGCCACCTGCGGATCGGCTGCCGTTGCCGCGATGTCCTTAGTCTGGTTGGTCTCGGCCGAGTTCAGCGCTGCGATGGGATTGGTCGCGCTGGCGCCGCCCGCGTTGCCGGACAGGATGCTCATGATCCCGTTGTCGTCGCTCGACGAGCCGCCGAACAGCAGGCTGATGTTCAGCCCCGACAGGCCGATGCCGCTCATGGTCCGCGCTCCTCAGCCGGCGCCGGACAGCCCGGACGCCATCGTGTCGTTCACCGAGATCAGGAAATCGAAATCCGGATCGCCCGAGGCCATCGCACGGCCGACGGCGTGGCTGATCGACACGATCCCGGCGCGCGTCGCAGGCGGCAGCTGGTTGGCCGGGTCCTGCAGGAAGCCGCTGGCCGCGATCCACAGCCGGGCATTGTCAGCCAGCGCGCGGGCACGGTCCAGTTCGGCCCCTTCCTTGGCGTTGCGCAGGCGGCTGCTGATGCTGCGGAACAGCTCGGCTTCCTGCTCGCGGGGCGTGCGCTGCCTGCTGGCGTTGGCGTAGGCACGGAATGCACGGTTCACCATGGCTGTCCTCCTATTCCGCCGCTGCGGCCAGCTCGGCCGAGGCCGCCGCGAAGGCCGCCGCATCGTTGCGGCCAAGCACGTTGTCCTCGTGGCGGATGATGCGCCGCACCAGCTTGAGCGCCTGGTAGCAGTCGTCCGCCTCCGCCGCGGCCAGGGAGCGGTCCAGAATGTCGCGCGCAAGCGGCGAGGTCGTGGTGGTCTTGTACTCGGCGATGAGGTCGCGCGCCGTGGCCAAGCCGCCGGCACGCTCGTCGTCGGTGCCGAT
Source organism: uncultured Acetobacteraceae bacterium (assembly GCA_964236315.1). GTDB lineage: Bacteria > Pseudomonadota > Alphaproteobacteria > Acetobacterales > Acetobacteraceae > CAXSEF01. Next base: position 9,921 of record CAXSER010000026.1, read on the forward strand.
GTAGGCGGTCTGCAGGGCGAAATAGATGTGGCGCGCCGGGCTGTCCGCCTGCACCGGCGACATAATCTGCTTGCCGAACAGGAACCGGGCGCGTGCGGTCAGCTCCAGGCGGGTCTTGGTGCGGAAACGGATCGGCGCGCCGTTAACGATCATCGTCTCGCCTTGGCGGAGTTCCAGGACCAGGTTCGACATGGGAGTCCTTCTTGGGCTGCCTTGGGCGGTGAGGTCGCGTTGGTTCTGTCGTGAAAGGAACGGCGGCGGGCGCGAGGCCCGCCGCCGCAAGCCATCAGCGGAACAGGCTGACCAGGCCGGACGGCGCCTGGTTCGAGATCGACAGCGACTGCTGGCCGAGCTGCTGCTTGATCTGCAGCGCGGTCAGGTTGGCCGACTCCTTGGCGAGATCCGCATCCACCAGCGCGCCGAGGCCCGTGTTCAGCGCGTCCATCTTCGCGCTGTTGTAGGTCTGCTGGTTCGAGATGAAGTTCGCGTCGGAACCACCCTGGCTGGCAACCGAGTTCAGCTTTGCAATGTCAGTCTTCAGCTGGCTCTGACCGGTCGTACCAACCGCAGTGTTCACATACGCCTGCGCCGCCTGCTGTACAGTCTGAGTACCCGTAGGGGTAATCGCTGCCGTCACGCTGGCAAGAAATCCTGAGAGATCGTAGTTCGCTCCCTTAAGAACCTGTGTGTTTCCCTGATCATCAATAGTCAACGTCTGGTTGTTGGCTGCAAGCGTCGGATCGGCGGTCGTCTTCGATGCATCAGTGTTAATCAACGACTGGCCGTTATAGCTCGCACTACCCAGATAGTCCTTAAGCTGCGCAACATCCTGGGTAAACTTCGACGTGTAGTTTACCGTCTCGTTGGTCGTTCCCGCAGCAATGTTGGTCAGGTCGGACGAGATCGTCTGCATGTAGGTGCTGGCGGAGTTGAGCGCCGCATTGGTCACGCTCATCAGGCCAGTCGCGTTGCCGAGCTGGTTGTTCACCGCCGTCAGCACGCTGACGTTGGAACGAACGCCCTGCGCCACGGCATAGGCCGCGCCATCGTCGGTCGAGTCGGCCACCTTGTAGCCTGTGGAGATCTTCTTCTCGGTCGTCGCCAGTGCGCTCGACGTGGTGTTCAGCGACATCAGCGCCGTCATTGCGCCGGTATTGGTGTTCACGGAGGTCATGGTGTCTTACCCTTGGTATCCGAAGTTCGTGCGTTGCCGCAGTTTTGGCGGCGTAGAGGCATCCTAAACGAAATGCATTAACAACGAGTGAAGCGTATCGAAAGAATCAGACCGTCTCAGCCTCTGGGTTTCAGAGATACTGGACCAGAGACAGATTCTGCGCGTTCGCGATCAGCTTGTACGACGTCTGCAGCTGCGTCTGCAGCAGCGATTGCGTCGTCGCCAGCGCCGCCACGTCCGCATCCTCCACGCCCGACAGCTGCGTGCTCAGCGAGATTTTCGTGCTCGCCATCGTCGTCTGCGTCGCCGTCAGCTCGTTCTGCCGCTCGCCCAGCACGCCCTGGTCCGCGGTCAGCGCCGTCGATGCCGCGCCCAGCTGCTTGCCCGCGTCCTGTACGAAGGTGGCGTATCCAGCCGCCCCCGTCTGCGTCGAGCTGAGCGCGCCGATCGTCGCCAGCGACTGCAGGATCTGCTGCATGTACGGCGCGCTGGCCGACACGCCGAACGGCACCGTCGCCCCCTGTCCGGTCTGCACCGTCTGCGCCGTGGACTGCCCCGCCGCCGTCGAGAACACCCCCGACGTGCTCGCCTTCAGCGACCCGGCCTCCGTCGTTTGCAGCGTGGTGCCCGGCGTGCCCAGTCCCTGCACCGCGCTCGTCACCCCGGCCACGAAGCCGGCCGTGCTGCCGGCCGGCACCGGCGGGTTGGCGCCATCCTGCCCGGCGAAGATGTAGCTGTTCCCGTCCTGGGTGTTGAGCAGCGACACCACGCTGCTGAACGCGTCGCGCGCCTGCGCCGCGATGTCGTCGAGGCCGGTGCCGCCGGTGCCGGTGCCGCTGGCCGCACTCAGCTTCCCCAGCACGCCCTGCGCCAGCGCGCTGATCTGCGTCATCACCGTCTGCGTGACGCCCATCTGCGACGTCGCCGCCGTGATCCCGTCCGAGATCGCGTCGTTCTGCGCCATCTGCGGCCGCAGGTTGAGCGACGTCAGCGCCCCGCTGCCCAGCCCGGCATAGGTCGTCGACACCAGCCCGGTCGACACCTCCTCGCTCACCTGCGTCAGCTTCTGGTTGATCGAGCTGACGTTGCCGGACAGCTCCCCGAGCAGCCCGCGCGACGCGAAGCCCGCGACCCCGCTCACGTTCACGGGTTCACCGCGGCGAGCAGCGAGGTGAACATCGTCTCCAGCGCCGAGATGATCTTCCCCCCGGCGCCGTAGGCGTTCTGCAGGCCCACCATGTTGGAAAGCTCCTGGTCCACGGACACGCCCGACGTGCTGTCGAGCTGGGATTTCAGCGAGGTCTGCACGCCGGTCTGCGTGGTCAGCGACGCGCTCGCGCCCGCGCTGTCCTGCGACTGCGACGCCACCAGCGTCGCCGCCTGCGACACCAGCCCCGGCGTGCCGCCCTGCGCCGCGAACGTCGTGTTCAGCACGCCGTCGATGACCGTGGTGCTGCCCGCCCCGCCGCTGGCCGCGCCGGATGTGCCGTCGCGCAGCTGGCTCGGCGTGGCCACCACCGCCGCGTTGACCTGGATCGACGCGGACAGCCCCACGGCGCTGGCCGGCGGTGCCGCCACGGTCGCGCCGCCCGAGGTGAACAGGTCCAAACCCTGCCCGCTGAACCGCGTCGCGAGCGTCTGCGAATACGTGTCCAGCGTGGCCTGGTAGCCCGGCAGCGTGCTGTCGCGCAGCGTGAGGTTGGCGCCGATCGAGCCGCCGGTGAGCGAGGCCGTCACGTCCACCTTGCCGATGGTGATCGCCGGGATCGCCCCTGCCGCTCCTGGCGCGGCACCCTTCGCATAGGTGTCGCCCGGGGCGATCGTGATGTCCGTGGTGGCCAGCGGCCCGCTCGTCCCGCGCGTCGGCAGCGACGTGCCGTCGTCCAGCGTGACGCTCATGTCGCCGCTTGCCGACACCTTGGTGTGCACCGAGAGCAGGCTGCTCAGCGAGGCCACCTGCTCGTCGCGCTGGTTCTCGAGGTCGGCGGTGCTGGCGCCCTGCGCCTTGAGCGACACGATCTGCGTCGACAGCGCGCCGATCTGGCCCAGCGACTGGTTGGCCGCGGCCACCTGCTGCACCACGGAGTCCTGCGCCGCCTGGCGCTGCGCCGTGTAGGTCTGCGACAGGGCGTTGATCCCGCCCGCCAGCGACTGCGCCGCACCAAGCACCGCCTGCTGCTGCGGCGCGCTCGACGGGTCGGTGCGCAGCGTGGTGAAAGCGCTCTGCACCCCGCCCGCAAGGCTGGCCAGGCTGCTGCCGCCATCCCCGGTGGTGCCCTGCGCCGCATCGATGACGGACAGCGCGGCCGCCCTGGTCTGCAGCCCCGAGACCGTCGCGTTCTGCGACAGCACGCTGGCCTGCAGCGGCGCGTCCAGCGCCCGCTGCGTCGGCCCCGACTGGACGCCGCTGGGCTGCGAGCCGGCCTCCAGCGAGGTCTGCACCGACACCTCGCGCACGTAGCCGGTGGTGCTGGCGTTGGCCACGTTCTGCGACACGACGCTGATCTGGCGCTGCACCACGGCAAGACCGCTGCCGGCGATCGACAAGGCTGACTCAAGGCTCATCGGACTGCTCCTGCTGCCGGACCCGGCGGTGCCGGCCCGGGATCGCCGGGCCGGCACCGCCTGGCCGGGGCTACTGGATGGTATTGATCGTCGTGGTTAACATCTGGTTTGCGGCCGTGATCATCTTCGCGTTGGCGCCGTACGCCTGCTGCGCCACGATCAGCTTGGTCAGCTCGGTGGCGATGTCGACGTTCGAGTTCTCCGTCGAGCCGATGTCCAGGCTGCCGGCGCCGTTCGCGTTCTGCACGTTCACCAGCCCGTTGCCCGAGGCCGCCGTCGCGGTGAACGCCTCGCCGTTCTGCCGCTGCAGCGCGTTGGCGTTGCCGAACGTCACCACCGGCACCTGCGCCAGGGTGCGCGTGGTGCCGTTGTCGTAGCTGGCGACCACGCTGCCGTTCGATTGGATGCTGACCCCGGTGTAGTTGCCGGCGGTGACGCCGTCCGCGGTGATGTTGCGCGACGCGTAAGGCAGGCCCGCGAACTGCGTCACCCCGTCCGACAGGCCGGTCGTGCCGAGGTTGAACGCGACGTTGCCCCAGGTCGTCGGCACCGTGACGCCCTGCTCGCCGGGCGTGGCCTGCACCGCGAGCGGCGCGCCCGCCCCGGACGCCGCGAACGTGTTCAGCGTTCCGTTCGCGTTGAACGTCGCGGTCCCGACGTTCTGCGCGGCGGCGCCATCCTGCGCCACGGAGAGGGTCCAGTTGGTCGAGTTCGCCACCGGCGTCCAGGTCAGCGCGAGGGTGTGCGAGGCGCCAGCGGTGTCGTACGCGCTCACCGTGGTGGTGTTGGGCGTCGTGCCGCCCTGCGGCAGGTTCGAGGCCACGGTGACGTTGGCGGTCTGCACCGGCGGGTTCTGCGTCTGGTTGATCTTGATCGGCGACAGCGCGCCCTGGATCACGTTGCCCTTCGCGTCCGCCGGCCAGCCGTTGAGGTAGCCGCCGGCGCTGTTGACCATGTAGCCGGCCTTGTCGACGGTGAAGTCGCCGGTGCGCGTGTACTCGGGCGTGTTGTTCAGGATCGGCACGCCAGTCGCGGTGACGCCGCTCTGCGTGCTGACCTGGAAGAAGCCCTGCCCGGAGATCGCCATCGCCGTGGCGTCGGTGCTGGTCTCGATCGTGCCCTGCACGTTGTTCTCGTAGTCCGGCCGCGTCGCCACCGAGCCGGACTGGTTCTGGGTCGCCGTCGAGCTGCTCAGGTAGTCGATGAAGCTGGTGTTGATCCCCTTGAAGCCGATGGTCTGGCTGTTGGCGACGTTGTCGCTGATGTTGGTGAAGGCAGCGGACTGCGCGGTCAGTCCGCTCACCGCGGTGTTGAGTGCGCCGAACAGCGACATGGAACTCTCCTCGTTGGGTCTGCCACCGCCATGGCAGAATCCGTGCCAGCCTCCGCACCCCTCGGAAGGCCCGTGCACAGGCCCTTGCACAGGGCGGCGCACGCCGTCGCGCAGGCCGCAGGGCCGTCGCTGCCGGGCGCGACACGGCCTCCCGGCAGGTTCTGCCGGGCACGTCCTGCACGGCTGGCGCGGTTCGCGCAGCGTCGCCGCCAGGAACGGACGTGGCCTGGAACTTGCTGCCGTGCCGGCCGAACGCCGGGACACCAGAATGCCAGCTTCCGCCATTGCCGAGCCGTCCATCGCATCCAGGCCCGACCCCAGGTCGGACGCCGCCCGCACCCGTGCGGGCGACGGCGGCTTCGGCGCGGCGCTCGGCGCGGCCACCTCGTCCCGGACGGCGCATCCCGCCCGGCCCTCGCCGACCACTGCGGCCAGCGACGCCTCGCCTGGGATCCGGGCCGCCACGAAGGCAACGCCTCCCGGCAGTCCACCGCCGGTCGCACCGGCCTCAGGAACCTCCGCCACGGCCGATGACACCACGGCCAAACCGGCTCCCGGCGCAGACCAGGCCGCGACCGCAACGCCCGGCGACGCAGCGCCCGACCCGGCCGGGTCCGGGCCGGGCGCTGCGGATGCCACGACGGCCGTTGCCGCGGACACGCCCGCGCTCCTGGCGTCGAACACGAACACCGCGGCGATCGCCACCGGCCTGCCGTCCGCACGGCACGGCGCCGGCAATGCATCCCCGCGCCGCGCCGCGGACCGCGATCCCGCCGCGCAGGCAGCGGCGCCGCTCGCGGCCGCTGACCCGGCCTCCACACCGATCCCCGCGTCCCCGCCCGCCGCGCCGCTTCCGGATGCCCAGCCTGGAGCGCCGATCGACGCGACAGCGGACCCCGGTGTCGCGGCCGTGGCCGACCCGACAGCCTCTGCCACGGCGGCGGCCAGCGTCGCTGCGGGCGCCGCGGTCGATGCGGCCACGGCGAACCCTGCGGCAGCGTCGGCCGTCGCGGCCGGTTCGGCCCCGGGCGCCTCGACCCCGGATGCCGCCCCCATGCGGCCCGATGTCGCGGCGGCCCTGCACGCGGCCGCCGACTCG
>CAXSER010000027.1:0-15919 GCA_964236315.1 uncultured Acetobacteraceae bacterium
CCGGTCCAGGGGCGGCTCGCCCCTGGCGGGTCCGGGCAGAGCCCGGCCTTGCCTGTTTCCGCCCGTGACCTCCGCCCGCGAGGCTTCCGCCGACTTCCTCGACTGGCTGGCGCGCGAGCGGCGGGCCTCGCCGCTGACGGTGGAGGCGTATGCGCGTGACCTGGGCGTGTTCGAGGCGTTCCTGGCGGGCCATCTCGGCGGGCCGGTGGGGCTCGACGATCTTGCCCAGCTCGGGCAGCCGGACCTGCGCGCCTGGCTGGCGGCGGGGGCGGCCGCGGGGCGGGGCAATGCCACCCGGGCGCGGCAGCTCGCGGCGGTGCGCAGCTTCTACCGGTTCCTGGCCCGTCGGCACGGAGTCACCAACCCGGCGGCCTCGCTGCTAGGCACGCCGCGGGCACGGCCGCCGGTGCCGCGTGCGTTGACGCCCGGGCAGGCGCGCGCCGCGTCGGCGGGCATTGGCGAGGGGTCGGACACCGCCTTTGCCCAGGCGCGCGACACCGCGCTGTTCACGCTGCTGTACGGCAGCGGGCTGCGGATCGCGGAGGCGCTGTCGCTTTCGGTGCGCGAGGCGCCGCGGCCGGGCGGGGGCGGCGCGCTGCGGGTGAACGGCAAGGGAGGGCGGGAGCGCATCGTGCCGGTGCTGCCGGTGGTGCGGCACGCGGTGGGGGCATGGCTGGCGCTGCACCCGGACCCGCGGCCGGAGTCGCCGCTGTTCGTGGGGGCGAAGGGCGGGCGGCTGAACGCCGGGGTGGCACAGCGGGTGCTGCGCGACTTCAGGCGGCAGGCGGGGCTGCCGGAGCACGCGACGCCGCATGCGCTGCGGCACTCGTTCGCGACGCACCTGCTGGAGGGGGGCGCGGACCTGCGCTCGATCCAGGAGCTGCTGGGGCACGCGAGCCTGTCGACCACGCAGCGTTATACGGCGGTGGATACGGCGCGGCTGCTGGAGGTCTGGCACCGGACGCATCCGCGGGGGTGAGAAGGCCAGGGCTCTGCCCTGGACCTGCCAGGGGCGAGCCGTTCCTGGACCGGTGTCATGAAGGCACAGGTTCCTCGTGCGGGTCCGGTTGCGCCGGGATCCGGGGGGCGGCTCGCCTCCCGGCCTTGCCTTGCTGCCTTTGCCGGCGCGCGGCTAGGGTTCGCGCTAACCAGAAACCGTGACGGGGACTCGCCGGGATGGACGTGTGTGGACGGGTGATGGCGTGCCTGGCGGTGCTGCTGCTGGGTGCTGCCGCTGCGGGGGCTGCGCGGGCCGACGAGGGGTCGGCGGATCGCTCGCCCGCCACGTACTGCAGCAGGGTCGACACCGACGACAGCAGCCACCCGCTGCCGCACGACATGGTGGACACGGCCGAGCAGGCGTTCGGGCTCAAGCTGCCGCCGGAGATGGGTGAGCGCGCGGTGATCTGGCGCTGCGACGGCGGTCACGTGCTCGGCTGCTTCTTCGGCGCCAACGTGCCGTGCGGCCAGATGGACCAGCGCACCGAACTGCCCGAGGTCGCGGACTGGTGCGAGGCGCATCCGGGCGCGGGCGTGCCGCAGGCGGTCACTGGGCACGACACGGCGTGGCGCTGGAGCTGCGACGGCACGAGGGCGGTGCGCGGCGGCGCGGCCTGGACGCTGGACCACCGCGGGTTTGTCGAGGGGCTGTGGCGGCCGCTCGACGCGATGGCAGCCTCGCGGTAGCGGGCGGGGGCAAGGCCAGGACTCTGCCCCATGCCTGCAAGCGGGAGTCCGCCAGGGGCGCTGCCCCTGGCCAGGCATCCGGAAGGCTAGGCGTGCAACCAGTCGATCTCCGCCGGCGCCGGCGTGGTCGGGTCGCAGCGCACCCACTCGCCGTTCTGCAGCTGCGTGCCGGTCATGGCGAGGATGAAGCCCCAGTGGCTGACCACCAGCGTCTCGCGCCACGCCGGGTCCTTGGCCATCGCGGCGCGGAAGCGGGCGGCACGGGCCAGGATCTCCGCTTCGGTCTCGATGCCCTGTGGCCACCATACCTCGTCAAGCGCCGCGAAGTCGTGGTGCGGCCACGCCTCGGCGAGCCGGGCACGAGGCGTGCCGACGTCGCAGGCGAAGGCGCAACGCTCGCGCACCACCACGTCGATCAGTACAGGCAGGCCCAGACGCTCCGCGGCGATCTCCGCGGTCTGCAGCGCCCGGGTATAGGGCGAGGCGACGATTCGGCGCACGCCCTGGTCCGCGAGCTGCTCGGCAGCGGCGGCGATCTGCGCGCGGCCGAGGTCGGTGAGGTTGGGGTCGGTGATGCCGGGGTCGCGCTTGGTCGCGCTGAACACGACGTTGAACTCGCTCTGGCCGTGTCGGAGAAGGATCATGGCGCGGATCTAGGGGGTGGGGGTGAAGCCGGCAAGGTTGAGGCTCCGCCTCAAACTCCGCCAAGGGCTGGGCCCTTGGATCGCCTTTTCTCAAGCAGAGGGATCAAAGGGTCTTCAGACTCTTTGTGGGTCCGGGCAGAGCCCGGCCTTGCTTTCTGACCCCTTTCGACCCCAAGGCAGCCCCGATGCGCGAGGTCGCGATCTTCCGCAACAACCTGTTCCGCATCTCCGAGCCGTTCGTCACCCAGCAGGCCGAGCGGTCGCGCCGCTATCGCCCGGTGTATCTCGGCCGGCTGCGCTTTGGGCCGGCCCCGCCGGGATCGGCCTCGTTCGCGCTGGCCGATGCCGGGCGGTGGCGCTCGCTTCCGAGCGTGGCTTGGCAGGTGGCGTCGCGCTCGCCGGCGGCGTTCGAGCGGCTGTTGGCGGGGCACGCCCCCACGCTGGTGCACGCGCATTTTGGCATCGACGGGGTGTATGCGCTGCCGCTTGCACGGCGACTGGGCGTGCCGCTGGTCACGACATTCCACGGTTTCGACGCGACGCTGTCGACCGCGGCGCTGCTGTGCTCGCCGGCGTGGGCGAACTACCCGCTGCATCGGGGGGAGCTGGCGCGGCAGGGGGCGCTGTTCCTGTGCGTCTCGTCGTTCATACGCGATCAGGTGCTGGCGCAGGGGTTCCCCGCGGCGCGCACGCACGTCCACTACACCGGCGTGGACTGCGACGCGACGCGGCCGCGCGACCCGGGGGAGGAGACGGCGACGATCCTGCACGTCGCGCGGCTGGTGGAGATGAAGGGCACGGCGACGCTGCTGCACGCCTACGCCGGGCTGGCGGCGAGGCATCCCGGAGTGTCGCTGGTGGTGGTCGGGGACGGGCCGCTGCGGCGCGGGCTGGAGCGGCTGGCGGGGGCGCTGGGAATCGGGGAGCAGGTGCGGTTCCTGGGCGCCCTGCCGCACGCAGAGGTGATGGGCTGGATGCGGCGGGCGGCGATGCTGGTGCTGCCGAGCGTGCGTACGGCGACCGGGCGGGTGGAGGGGCTGGGCATGGTGCTGCTGGAGGCGGCGGCGACGGGGGTGCCGGTGGTGGGCTCGCGCGTCGGCGGGATCCCGGAGGGGCTGGTCGAGGGGGAGACCGGGCTGCTGGCGCCGGCGCGAGACGCCGCGGCGCTGGGGTCGTGCATCGGCGCGCTGCTCGGCGATCCGGAGCGGCGGCGGCGCATGGGGGCGGCGGCGCGGGGGTTCGTGGAGCGGCGGTTCGACCTCGGGCGGCGGACGGCGGCGCTGGAGGGGTTCTACGACTCGGTGCTGGCGCCCAGGACTTGAAGAGGCGGGCGGGCAAAGCAAGGTCGGGCTCTGCCCGAACCCGCCAAAGGGCCGAGCCCTTTGGAAACCCTTGTGCTTGAGTCCAGGTTTCCAAAGGCGAGCCTTTGGCGGAGTTTGAGGCAGAGCCTCAACCTTGCTTCCTTCGCCACCTCTGGACGGAGCCGCCGATGCCCGAGGATGTCACGCTGCTGCCCGGCCGCCTGCTGCGCCGTGCCGCGCCGCCCGAGCCGGTCGGGGACTTTCCCGGCGTGCAGATCGACGACCCGCGCCTGGCCAAGGTGCTGTCTGCCGAGGCGCCGCTGCTCCGGCTGTACGAGGGCGCGCTGCACGGCGAGGGCACCGTCTGGGACGCTGCCGGTGACCGCCTTGTCTGGTCCGACGTGGCGAACCGCCGGCTGCTTGGCTGGTACCCGGACGGGCGCGTGGAGGTGCTGATCGACGGCACGTACTTCATGAACGGCAACGCGCTCGACGCGGACGGGCGCCTGGTGCATTGCGAGCACGGCCGGCGCTGCATCAGCCGCTCGCCTGCGGGTCCGCTTCGCGATGGCGGCGCCGAGCCGGTCGTCACGCACTACGAAGGGAGGCGGCTGAACTCGCCCAACGACGTCGTCGTGGCCGCGGATGGGGCGATCTGGTTCACCGACCCGACCTTCGGCCTGCTGATGCCGAGCCAGGGCAGTCTCGCCGAGCCGGAGCTGGACCATCGCAGCGTCTACCGCCTCGACCCGGAAGGCGGCTCGTTGCGCCGCATGGCCGACCTCGAGCAGCCCAACGGCCTGGCGTTCTCGCCGGACGGGCGCACGCTGTATGTCTCCGACACGGCGCGCGCGCTGGGCGAGATCCCCGGACCGCAGACCGGCACGACGCACGAGATCGTCGCCTTCGACGTGGGGGCGGACGGCACGCTGTCGGGGCGGCGCTTCTTCTGGCAGGCCGACCACGGCTGCCCGGACGGCCTCGTGGTGGACGCGCGCGGCTGGGTGTGGACCACGGCGGGGGACGGCGTCCACGTCATTGCCGCCGATCGCACCCGGCTGGGCTTCATCGCGACGCCGCAGGTCAGCGCGAACTGCTGCTTCGGCGGGAAGGGGATGCGGCGGCTGTTCGTCGCGGCGAGCGGGGACCTGCTCGCGATCGACCTGCGCGTGTGAGGGAAAGGCAGGCAGGGCCGGGTCCTGCCCAGACCCGCCAGAGGCGGGTCGCCTCCGGACCGGCCTCGCTCATGCGGCGGATTTTAGGGACAGGTCCTTGGCGGAGTTCGAGGTAGGACCTCGGCCTTGCCTGCCTGCGTGCGGTGGCGCCGCCGGGAGCGCGGGGCTAGGAGGGGTCATGGCCGACACCTCCCCTCCCGTCCTCATCCCCGCCGCCGCCGTCGACGGCCTGTACGGGCTTGCGCGCTGGCGGGCGATGTTCGTGGTCTCGCTCTCCGTGCTGCTCTCGGTGCTCGACTACGCAGTGGCCAACGTCGCGCTGCCGACGATCGCGGCGGACATCCACACCTCGGCGTCCTCCTCGATCTGGGTGATCAACGCCTACCAGCTCGCCAGCGTGATCTCCCTGCTGCCGCTGGCCGCGCTGGGCGAGCGCTGGGGCTATGCGCGCATGAGCCAGATCGGCCTGGTGCTGTTCGTGGTCGCCTCCGTGCTGTGCGCGCTCAGCACCAGCCTGCCCGAGCTGGCCCTGGCGCGGGCGCTGCAGGGCTTCGGCGGCGCGTGCATCATGAGCGTCAATGCGGCGCTGGTGCGCTTCATCTACCCGGCGAAGGAGCTGGGGCGCGGCATCGCGTTCAACGGCCTGGTCGTCGCGATGGGCGTGGCGCTGGGGCCGACCGTGGCGTCGGCGGTGCTGTCGGTGGCGGGGTGGCAGTGGCTGTTCTGGGTGAACCTGCCGCTGGGCGGGGTCGCCTTCGCGTTCGCGGCCACCTCGCTGCCGCGCACCCCGCGCTCCGGCGGCGCGCTGGACTGGGCCAGCGTGGTGCTCAACGCGGCCGCGTTCGGCGCCCTGATCATCGGCGGCGACAGCCTCGCGCACCGCGACGGCGTGCTGTTCGGGGGCTCGCTGCTGCTGGCCGGGGCCGCGTGCCTGGTGGTCCTGGTGCGGCGCCAGCTCGGGCGCTCCAACCCGCTGCTGCCGGTGGACCTGCTTCGCCTCGGCGGCTTCCGGGTGGCGTTCGGAGTCGGCTTCCTGGGCTTCGTGGCGTCGAACTTCTTCATCATCTCGACGCCGTTCAATCTTGAGGCGGTGCTCGGGCGCACCGCGGTGCAGACCGGGCTGCTGATGACGCCCTGGCCGCTCGCGATCGTCGCTGTGGCGCCCTTCGTCGGACGCCTCGCCGACCGCATCCCCGCCGCCGTGCTGTCCTCGCTGGGCCTGTGCATCACCGGGCTGGGGTTCCTGGCGCTCCGCCTGCTGCCCGCCACGCCGACCAATCTCGACATCGTCTGGCGCATCGCCCTGGCCGGGGCGGGCTTCGGGCTGTTCCAGCCGCCGAACAACCGCGCGATGCTGGTCACCGCGCCAGCCTCGCGGGTGGGCAGCGCGTCGGGGATGATCTCGGTGGCGCGCCTGCTCGGGCAGACGGTGGGCGCGATGCTCGTGGCGCTGACGTTCGGGTTCGTGGCGCAGGGGGCGACGCTGGTGTGCCTGGTGCTGGCGTCGGCCACGGCGTTCGCGGCGGCAGGGCTCAGCGCCACGCGGCTGCGGCGGGACTGACACGGGAAGGTAAGGCAAGGTTGAGGCTCTGCCTCAAACTCCGCCAAAGGCTCGCCTTTGGAAACCTGGTTTGAGGGGAGTAGGAAGTGCCGGAGGGCCGGTTTGCGCGCGGCGGGGCGCAGGCCGTGGCCGCAAATGCCGCGGACCGGGAACCGGCGCGGGCGTCGCACGCTTCAGGGAGCATGCGAGTCCTCCGGACAGGCGTCACGACACGTGGGCTGCGGCTTGCGATGGCGCTCGCTGCCATCGGCCTTGCGTCCTGGTCCGCGCCGGCGGCCGCGTCGGGAATCGAGACGGTGCGCTTCGATGGCGGCCGCGGCGGTAGCGGGTTTCATGGCGGTGGGTTCAGGGGGGACGGTTTCAGGGGTGGCGGGTATCGGGGCGGCTTCCGGAGCCCGGGCTTTCACCGCGGATACGGTTTTCGCCGGCCTGGCTTCGGATACGGGCCCGGCTTTCCGGGATACGGGGGATACGGATTTCACCGCCGCCGAGCTTGGTGCTACTACCACCCGGGCGCGTGCTATCCTTACCCGTGACAGACAAGGCCTGTCATGCTGGCCAATGACCCGAGCAGTTGCGGTACACCTGCCTTAATAAGCGAACTTTCAAGGTGAGATTTGATCGGAGTCCAGAGGCAGAGCTTCTGGCCTCGTCTTCTCTAGAGTCGCCCCTCTAGACGGCCCCTCGCAAAGCGAGTCCCGGTATCACTGGCGGTTGCCTGTCCCACTCGGCAAGGGCCGCGCGCATGTCGGCGGCGCCGGCGGCCCAGCGGCGTTGCAGGACCGCAGTGCCGAAGTCGAAGCCCTTGATCGCGGTCTCGTCCTCGCCGGCCCTGTATTCGATGCGCCACGCCATGCCGCGTGGGGGCGTCTCGGGCGCGAGCCGTGCCGCCAGAGACCAGAGCTGCTGCTGGGCCTGCAGGGTGCGCCGGGTCTGGCTGGCGAAGATCAGGTCGGACTGGCGCTCCTGTGCGTCGAGCAGGCGCCCGGGGCGGGCGGCCGCGAGCGGGAACGGGTCCACGACAAAACAGGTCAGCGCGTCGCCCGGGGGATCGAGTACGAGATGGGCGGGGGTGTTGGCCGCGAGCCCGCCGTCGACCAGCAGCCGGCCGTCCACCGCGACCGGCGGGAAGTTGGGCAGCAGCGCGCAGCTGCCGAGGACGTGGTCCAGCGTGATCGGCGCGCGTGCGGTGTCGAACACCAGCTCCTCGCCGGTGCGCAGGTCCACGGCGAACACCGAGACGCGGATGTCGCCGCCGTTGAGCCGGTCGAGGTCGACGAGGCCGGCGAGCGTGGCACGCAGCGGCGCCAAGTCGTAGAAGCCGGGTGGCGCGTCGGGGTTGGCCAGAGCCGACAGGCGCGGGCGGAACATTCCCGGGCGGCCGAACAGGCGGGCCTGCATCCCGTCGGCGAGCTGCGAGGCGCGGGCCCACGGCGCGGGCCAGGCGGGCTGCGGGGTGGCAACGGCGTCCCAGAACGCGTGCAGCGCGGCGACACGCCGGCCGGGCGGGTTGCCGGCGATCAGCACGGCGGTGACCGCGCCCGCCGACGCGCCGGCCAGGTGGTCGGGCACGTGGCCGGCCTGTTCCAGCGCCTCGTAGGCGCCGGCGTCGTAGGCGGCCACGGCGTTGCCGCCGCCCAGCACGAGGGCAAGGCTCACCCGTGCAGTCTCGTGTCCATGTGCAGACTCACCGGCTGCGTCGGCCCGCGAGCGCCAGCACGGCCGCGCCAAGCGCCAGCCCGGCGCCCACCGTGCCGCGGTTCTTCGTCGCCCAGAACTGCAGGCTGGTGGACAGCGACTCAGTGTCGAACGGCCCGTGCGTCGGCGAAGGCAGATGGCTCGCCGCGAACAGGTTCTCGTCGCGCGCCGCGGCGATTCCGGGGTTGCGCGAGTTCTGCAGCCGCGGCGCCAGTTTGCCCATCAGGAAGTCGGCGAGCGAGGGCGCCCAGGCGTTGAGCAGCGCGGTCTGCACGGTCTGGCTGCCGACCAGCACGTCGCGGCGGCGGTGGGTGGCGGCGAAGTGGATGGCGTCGGCGATGATCTCGGGCTGGTAGATCGGCGGCGGCGGACGGGGCATGTCGTCGATGCGCGCGGTGGCGTGGCTGTAGAACGGCGTGTTCACGCTCGGCGGGTAGACCACGGTGAGGTGGACGCGGCTGCGCTCGTGGATCAGCTCGGCGCGTATCGCCTCGGAGAAGCCGCGCATCGCGTACTTGGCACCGGAGTACGCCGACTGCAGCGGCACGCCGCGCAGGCCGATCGCGGAGCACACCTGGACGATGGTGCCCTCGTTGCGCGGGCGCATGTGCTCGAGCGCCACACGGGTGCCGTTCACCGTGCCGAGGTAGGTGACCTCGGTGACGCGGCGGAACTCGGCGTCGGTGACCTCGGGGAAGGGCGCGAACACGCTGACGCCGGCGTTGTTGATCCAGGCAGTGATCGGGCCGTGCTCGGCGACGATGTCCGCGGCGGCGGCGCGCAGGGCGTCGCAGTCGGCGACGTCGGCTTGGTGGGTGCTGACATGGGCGCGGCGGCCGGCCAGCTCTGCGCGCGCCGTCTCCAGTGCCGGGGCGCCGCGTGCGATCAGGCCGACTCGCCAGCCGCGCCGGGCGAAGAGCTGTGCCGCCGCACGGCCGATGCCGGACGAGCCGCCGGTGATCGCGACGACGCCGGGGGAGGAGGACTGGGACATGGGAGAGCCTTCTGCTGCGACCGACAGGGGTCAGGTGTGGCAGGGCGGGAGGATGTCCAGCGGGGGGAAGAGGGGAAGCAAGGCCAGGGCTCTGCCCTGGACCCGCCAGGGCGAGCCGCCCTGGACCGGCACACGCAAGGCGGGCGAGCGGTATCGATCGCACCGTCGAGGTTTCGGAATACGGGCCTTCGGCGGGGTTCAGGGGC
Organism: uncultured Acetobacteraceae bacterium; assembly: GCA_964236315.1. Lineage (GTDB taxonomy): Bacteria > Pseudomonadota > Alphaproteobacteria > Acetobacterales > Acetobacteraceae > CAXSEF01. The sequence goes on from CAXSER010000027.1 coordinate 9,266, forward strand.
AGGGGCCCTGGCCCCTGCTTCCTAGGCCGCGACCCCGGCCACGCCCGTGTCGGTGGGCGCGGCGTCGCCGTGCGTGGCCTGCGCCTCGATCTCGGCGTCCACCTCGGCGCCGATCAGCACCACCATGGTCGAGATCCAGATCCAGGTCATGAAGCCGATCGCGGCGCCGAGCGAGCCGTACGTTTTGTTGTAGCTGCCGAAGTGGGCGACGTAGTACGAGAAGCCCACCGAGGCCGCCGCCCATGTGAGTGCGGCGAACGCACTGCCGGGCGTGACCCAGCGCCAGGCTACGCGCGGGCGGCATGGCCCGTAGCGATACACCATCGCCAGGAACGCGCCGATCACCACCAGCAGCAGCGGCCAGCGTGCCACCCTGAGCAGCAGGTCGGACCAAGCGCCGAAGCCCACGAAGGCGAGCACGATTGGCAGAGCAACCACGCAGGACACGGCAAGCATCACGAATACGAGCGCGCCGAGCGTGAACGACAGGGTGATCAGGGTGAAGCGCACGAAGCTGCGCTTCTCCTGCGCGCCGTAGACGATGTTGAGAGCGGAGAACAGCGACTTGATGCTCTGGTTCGAGCTCCAGAGCGAGGTCGCCAGGCTGAAGGCGAGCCCCAGGCTCAGCGCCTTGCCCGACGAGGAGGCGAGGCTGTGCAGCTGGGTGTCGAGGATGTCCATCGCCCCGCCCGGCAGCACGTTCGGGATGTTGTGCAGGTTCGACGACAGCGCCGCAGGGTCCGCGAACAGGCCGTAGAGCGAGACCAGCGCCGCCAGCGCCGGGAAGATCGCGAGCAGGGTGTAGAACGTCACGCTCGCCGATTCCTCCATCACCCGGTGGGAGGAGAACTGCACGGCGACGCGCTTGGCCACGGCGAGCCAGCCGTGGGCCGGGATCTCCGCCGGCGTCGCGGCGCCGCGGCCGTCGTGCCGCGTGCGAGGCGTGCGGGGCGGCGGGCGGGTGTCGGCGAGTTCCTGCTTCAGGGCCGCGAGGGTGTCCTGGTCGGAGGGGGGCATGGGCGCATCCTTCTGCGGGCGGGTGCGGGCTGCGGTCCGGTCCGGGCCGGTGCCCCGAGACTAGCCGCGATCCGCGGCCACGGCGAGGCCGCGGACTGATGGATTGCGTGTCCGGCCCGCCATGGGCACGACGCGAGAGGCGGCAGGCGGGGGTTGGGGTTCCGTCTCCAGGCTCCGTCAGGAGCTTGCCTCCGGGAGCATCGACCGGGGCACCGGGCTTCGGGAGGGCCCGGGCTGCCGGGTGGCCCGGCGTGCCGTCGCGGGCATGCGGCGATTGCGTTCGCGTGGCGCCGCTGCGAGGCTCGGCCGGGGCGCGGCCTTCCGGGCGATGCCACAGCAGGGCGCGGGCGGCGGACCGGGTGGCGCGACACGCCCGGCACTGCCCGCAGGAACATCCAAGGCAGGAGCACCCGCCGTGTCCGCATACGACCTCACTCCACCGCACGGGTCCGGCGCCATGTCCGCCCGCGCCGCGCACCCGCCGGCAGCGCCGGCCTCCGGGCGCCTGGGCATGGTGCTGCGCGTCACCAGCGGCAACTTCCTGGAGATGTTCGACTTCTTCCTGTTCGGCCTCTACGCCAGCGACATCGGCCGGACGTTCTTCCCCACCGGCAGCGAGTTCTCCTCGCTGATGCTGACCTTCACCGTGTTCGGCTCGGGCTTCCTGATGCGGCCACTCGGCGCCATCGTGCTCGGCGCCTACGTCGACCGCGTCGGGCGCAGGCGCGGGCTGATGACCACGCTCGCCATCATGGCCTGCGGCACCGTGCTGATCGCCTTCGTGCCTGGCTATGCCACCATCGGCCTGCTCGCGCCGGTCCTGGTGTTCGCGGGGCGGCTGCTGCAGGGCTTCTCCGCGGGCGTCGAGCTGGGCGGCGTCTCCGTCTACCTCGCGGAGATGGCCACGCCGGGCCGGAAAGGCTTCTACGTGAGCTGGCAGTCCGCGAGCCAGCAGGTCGCGATCATCGTCGCCGCCCTGATCGGCTTCACCATCGCCCTTGCCCTGCCGCACGAGCAGGTCGCCGCCTGGGGCTGGCGCATCCCGTTCGTGATCGGCTGCCTGATCGTGCCGTTCCTCTTCGTGATCCGCAGCTCGCTGCAGGAGACCGAGGAGTTCCTCGCCCGCGCCCACCACCGTCCGTCCACCCGCGAGATCTTCCGCGCCATGGGCGCCAACTGGCAGGTGGTGCTGGCCGGCATGATGCTCGTGGTGATGACCACGGTGTCGTTCTACCTCATCACTGTCTATACCCCGACCTTCGGCCGTTCCGTGCTCCACCTCAGCGCCGCAAGCAGCCTGATGGTCACCCTGCTGATCGCGGCCTCCAACCTGGCCTGGCTGCCGGTGATGGGCGCGCTCTCGGACCGCATCGGCCGCCGCCCGATCCTGCTTGCCGCCACCGTGCTCGCGGCGCTGACCGCCTACCCCGCGCTGCGCTGGCTCGTGGCGGAGCCGGGCTTCGGACGCATGCTGGCCGTCGAGCTGTGGCTGTCGTTCCTGTATGCGAGCTACAATGGCGCGATGGTCGTGGCGCTGACGGAAATCATGCCGGTTGCGGTGCGCACCGCCGGCTTCTCTCTGGCCTACAGCCTGGCCACCGCGCTGTTCGGCGGCAACACGCCCGCGGTCTCGACCTGGCTGATCCAGTCGCTGGACGACCGCGCGGCACCGGGGCTGTGGATGAGCTTCGCCGCCGTCTGCGGGCTGGGAGCGACGCTGGTGCTGTACCGTGCGCGGGGCGCAGCCACGACGGCGGAGGCGCGGGCCTGAAGGAAGGCCGGGCTCCGCCCGGACCCGCAAAGGGTCAGAGGTCCTTTGATCCTTTGTCTTAGATGAAGGATTCCGAAGGCGAGTCTTTGGCGGAGTCCAGAGGCGGAGCCTTTGGCCTTGCCTCGCGTCTCACGAGGCAGGCGTCGCCTCGAAGCGCACCGACTTGAGGAAGACGCCGAGCTGGCGGGTGTCTGTGTTGACGCCGGTCTCCGACGGTCTGGCCGGGCCCGGAATGTCGAGGCGCAGCACCTGCGGTCCGTCGACTAGGTCGGCATGCGGGATCACCGCGCGCAGCCGCGTGTCCTCGCGGTCCAGCACCGACCACTGCGCGACGGGGTGGCCGTTCACCGAGAGCGCCACCGGCTGGGACGTCGCGTGCACGCCGGTGAAGCCCTGCGCCAGCACCTCGAGCGTCACGCCGCCGGGCGGGGGCGGCTCCAGCCGCGCGGCGAGCACCGCGTCGTGCTCGATTGACCAGACGCCGGTGGGCTCCGGCATGTACCAGCCCGGGCCCAGGATCTGCAGCGACAGAGGGGCCGCGGTGGCGATCTCGTGGCCAAGCGGCACGACGGGCACGGCGACCGGCGCCAGGCCGGCAAGCAGCCCGGTCTGCAGCGTGCACACCGACATCGTCGCCAGGGTCCGGCAGACGCGCGCGCTGTCGGGTACCACGGCCGGGCCGGCCTCGGTCTCAGGCGCCAGGAAGACGCGCAGCTCGCCGGCAGCCAGCGGCGCCGCGGCGGCGTCGGCTACCGCGCAGGCGGGCAGCTCGGCGAAGCGCGCGACGTACATGGTGTTCACCGCGACCCGCAGGCGGGAGGCGGCAAGCAGCAGCGGCATGAACTCCGGCACCACGGCGTTGGCGCCGCAGCCGAATGTCGGCAGCAGGGTCATGCGGGCGTGGTGCGAGACCAGGGTGTCGAGCAGCGCCTGGTCCGCCACGGGCGCGGTCCTGGCGCGCAGGTCGCGGGCCATGGTGTGGCGCAGGTCGCGGGCGTCGGAGACCTGCAGCGCCGCGGCCGCGGCCAGCAGGGCATAGGCCAGCGGACGCGGCACGATGCGCGCGATCGTGGCCACCGCGCCGACCATGAGGATGTAGGCGACCGGCCAGAACAGCCGCCCGGAGGCGCGCAGCTGGTGGAACACGGTGGGCACAGGGTGTATGTCGAGCACCTTGTGGGTGCCGACGTAGACCACGCTGGACAGCGCCAGCGCGGTCAGCGCCACGCTGGCGAGCACCAGTCCCCAGTTGCGCTGCAGGAAGCGCGTGCGCGTGCTCAGGCAGGCGGCCACGACGCAGCACGGCAGCAGCGCCAGGAGACCCACACCGAGGAACTGGTAGCCCTCGTACTGCGAGCCGGTGGCGTCCACGAAGCCCAGGCCACGGCCGACTAGGCGGGAGTAGGTCGGGAAGATCGGCGACAGGGCGTTCATCGACACCTCGCCGTAGCCGCCGCTCGGGGGCGCGGCCTCGTAGCCGAGCAGGAACACCAGCGCCACGGTCAACGCCACGGCGCAGGCGAGCACGACGGTGGCGTGCAGCCAGCGCCGGTCCGCGCGCAGCAGCAGGGTTGCCGGCGCCGCGGTCAGCACGGCCATCGTCATGAACGCGAGGTAGGGGTGGATCAGGAAGCTGGTCGGCAGCAGCGCGATCGGCAGCCAGTCGCGGCCCCGCAGCGCGCGGGTGGTGTGGAAGTACGACGCCAGCGCGAGCAGCAGCAGGAAGTGCGAGGACAGCGCGCTGTGCGGGTGGCGGTACAGGAAGGTCGGCATCGACACCGCGAACAGCGACACCACGGCCGCGGGCAGCACGCGGGTCTCGCCGGCGCTGCGCAGGGCGAACACCGCGGCCAGCGGCTGCAGCAGGTAGGCCAGCGCGAGCCAGAGCTGGATCGCGGAGAACCCCTGCGGCAGCAGCGCGCCGACCAGCTTGAGCGGCAGCATGACCAGCGGGTTGGCGTCGGTCATGGCCACGTTGAGCCCGCCCGGCGCGTCGAGCATCGTGGTGCGCAGCAGCGGCCAATGCCAGGAGTCCTGCAGGAAGGCGCGCTGTCCCACGACGTGCTGCGCCACGTCGCCGGTGACGCGCACGTCGGGCACCACGCCGTGCAGCAGCAGGTCGCGCGGGAAGATGCCGAGCACGATCCATAGCCCGGCCCCGAGCGCGCAGCCGTAGTACAGCAGCCGGACGACGCCGGGCGTGAGCCGGAGAGGGACGGCACGCGGGAGGGCGTGCGGGACGGCGTGGCCTGGCGGCTTCAAGGCGGGAACTCCGGGCGGCGGGTCGGCATGGGGGGAGGGGACGTCGGCGCGCCGGCCCGGCCGCGCCTGCGGACCGCCTCGCAGGACGGATCGGGCGCGGGTCACTCCCTGGCAGGTCGGCCCGGGCGGGTCTACCCCGGGCGGCGCATGTCGAACCGGCTCTCCGGCCGGATCTCCGCGTAGGCCGACGGCCCGCCGGCGCGCAGGATGATGCCGGCGCCGAAGGTGTCGAACACCCCGTCCGGCAGCAGCGACCGGCGGATGTGCACCGCGACCACTTCGGCCAGCACCAGCCACGCCGCCGCCGGTGCGCCCGCGTGGCCCCGGAGCTGCACGATGTCGGAGACCCGGCACTCGAACGCGACCGGGCTCTCCGCCACGCGCGGCGGCCCGACCAGGCGCGAGCCGGCCTGGGTGAGCCCGGCAAGCGCGAACTCGTCGGTGCCGTAAGGCACGGCGGCGCAGCTCTCGTTCATCGGTCCGGCGAGTGCGCGGGTGGCGAGGTTCCAGACGAACTCCCCGGTCTCTCGGCAGTTGCGCAGGCTGTCCTTCGCGCCGGTCGAGGAGAAGCCGATGATCGGCGGCGTGTAGCAGAACGCGTTGAAGAAGCTGTAGGGTGCGAGGTTGACCGAGCCGTTGCTGCCGCGCGTCGACACCCAGCCGATCGGCCGCGGCCCGACGATGGCGTTGAACGGGTCGTGCGGCAGGCCGTGGCCATGGCGCGGCTCGTAGAAATGCATTTCGTCCGGTTCGTCCACCGTCTGCGCTCCCTGATCGCGTCCGGCCGGACCGTGCACGGATCCGCGCCGCGCGCAACTCCATGGCAGGATGCCAGGGTCCGGCCGCCATATGCCCTGCGTCGGCCGGAGAGCCTGCGGGCCGGGCCGGTCGCGAACCCGTCGCCGGCAATGCGGCGGCGCATGGGCCCTGCCGCCCACCGCTGCGGGGCGCTATGCAGGCCGGGCCGGCACGTGCCCCGTGCCGCAAAGCCTGGAGCGCCTTGCATGCAGACCCTGTTCCACCTGGTCCGCCACGGACAGTACGGCCTGATCGACCGTGCGCTGGGCGGGCGTGCTCCGGGTCACGCCCTGGTCGAGGCGGGGCGTGACGAGGCCGTGCGGGTCGCGGGCGCGCTGCGCGGCCGCGCGGTGGCGGCGGTGGTGTCGAGCCCGGTGCAGCGCGCCGTGGAGACAGCGGCCCCGATCGCCGCGGCCCTTGACCTTGCGGTGTGCATCGACGCGGGGGTGGTCGAGCTGGACTGCGGCGAGTGGACCGGGATGAGTTTCGAGGCGCTGCGCGAGCGGCCGGAGTGGCATCGCTGGAACCGCTTCCGCTCCAGCGCCGCCATCCCCGGCGGCGAGGGCATGCTGGCGGCGCAGGCGCGCACGGTGGCGGCGCTGGAGCGGCTGCACGCCGCTCATGGCGGGGCCGAGGTCGTGGTGGTGAGCCATGCCGACATCATCAAGGCGGCGCTGCTGCACGTGCTCGGTGCACCGCTCGACCACATGGGGCGGCTGGAGATCGGGCCGGGGTCGCGCAGCGTGGTGGCGTGGCATGACGAGACCGCGCGGGTGCTGGCGGCGAACCTGCCACCGGGAGCCTAG
>CAXSER010000028.1:0-15133 GCA_964236315.1 uncultured Acetobacteraceae bacterium
CGCCACGCGGGCGAGGGCGGCCGCCGTCGCGGCCTCCGCGCTCAGCGTCCCGTCGCGCAGCGCCGCAGCCAGCTCGGCCGTGCCCGGCTCGGCCGTGCCCGACTCGGACGGGCGCGATTCGGGTGGGCGTGGCTGGGCTGCCGTCGGTGCCGCCGTCACGAGCAGGCCGAGCAGCAGGAGGGTTCGGACATGGGTCATCTTCCGCGCTCTGTTGTGCCGCAGCAGGGTATCAGGCGGCGGCGGGGGCGGAAGAGGGCGGGGGCGGAAGGGGGCGGACATGCCGTTGCCCGGACGGCTGCCGGCTGCAGCGTAGCGGCCGGATTACCGGGTTCGAGGGGCCACGGCTGCCCGCGCGCGATGCAGGCCGTTTCCGGAATGACCGAAGTTTAACCCGTCCACCGCCTCGTCCGCTCGCGATTGGTTGCGAATGCGGCTAATCTTGGCGCCCGGCTGCACCAGGAACCGGCCCCTTCGGGCCATGCGACCTGCCGTGCGACCGCTGCGGAGTCGGCCGTGGCCAGGTATCTTGTTGCACGCGCCAACACCCTGCTGATCTGCCTGCTGGTCGCGATCCTGGCGCTGGTCGGTGGCGCCACCTGGGAGCGGCTCGACGCCAGCCGCGCGTCGCGCCAGTGGTCGCAGCACAGCTACGAGGTGCTCGACACGCTGCAGGAGCTGGGCGTCACGGTGCGCGACGCAGAGACCGGGCAGCGCGGCTACCTGCTGACCGGAAGCGATGCCTACCTCGCGCCGTACCAGGCGGCGCTGGGCCGGGTGACCTTCCTCCAGGGCGAGCTGCAGCGTCTCACCGCCGACAACCAGGCGATCCAGGCGCAGCTGCGTGCCCTGTTCCCGGTGGTGCAGCACAAGCTGGAGGAGCTGGCGCAGACCGTGGAGCTGCGGCGCCAGGACGGGCTGGAAGCGGCGATGCAGCTGGTGCGCACCGACACCGGCCGGCTGCTGATGGCACGCATCGAGGACTCGCTGGCAGGGATCACCAGGCAGGAGCGCGCGCTTCTGGATGCACGGCTTGCAGAGACCGACAGCCGCGGCCTGTGGGTGCGATGGCTGCTCGCCGGGGGCACGGCGCTCTCGCTGCTGATCCTGCTGCGGGCGGCACGGCTGCTCAACGAGGCGTGGCGGCGCTCCAGCGAGGCGGAGGAGCGCCAGCGCACCCTGGCACTGCAGCTGCGCACCTCGCTCGACAGCCTCAGCCAGGGGGTCGCGGTGTTCAGTCCCGGCCATGGCCTGCGCCACTGGAACGAGTGCTTCGGGATGCTGCTCGGGCTGCCGCGTGCGCTGGTGCGGTCGGGGACGCCCTATGCCGCGCTGACGGAGCACATGGCTGCGGATCGGGCGGGCGATGGGCAGACGGGCGCGAAGGGCGCCGGTGCGGCGTCGCAGGGCACGGACATCGGCCAGGGAGCCGCCTTCCTCGAGACGGAGGAGCAGATCCGCCATGGCCGCCAGCAGCCCGACGCCCCCGTGGTGTTCGAGCGCACCCGGGCCGACGGCCGGCAGCTGGAGATACGCCGCACCGCGCTGCCCGACGGCGGCTTCGTGCTGACGATCACCGACATGACGCGCCGCGCCCAGGCGGAGGCGGTGCTGCGCGAGTCGCAGAAGATGCAGGCGATCGGCCAGCTCACCGGCGGCATCGCGCACGACTTCAACAACCTGCTCACCGTGATCCTCGGCAACCTCGAGTTCGCGAGCGCCAAGCTTGCGGCCGAGCCGGCACTGCAGGCCCGCATCGAGCGCGCCACCTGGGCGGCACAGCGCGGCGCCACGCTGACCGGCCAGCTGCTGTCCTTCGCGCGCCGCCAGCCGCTGGCGCCGAAGCCGATCGACCTGGCGGGCGCGATGCCGGAGCTGGTGCCGCTGCTGCGCCGCACCCTCGGCGAGCACATCGAGATCCGCTACGTCGAGACGGCGGGGCTGTGGCCGGCGCTGGCGGACGCGGCGCAGCTGGAGAGCGCGGTGCTCAACCTGGCGCTCAACGCGCGCGACGCGATGCCCGGCGGCGGGCGGCTGACCATCGAGCTGGCCAACAAGGTGCTCGACGAGGATTACGCGCGCGCCCATGCCGAGGTCGCGGCCGGCGACTACGCCATGCTCGCGGTGTCCGACACCGGCCACGGCATGACGCCCGACGTGGTGGCGCGCGTGTTCGAGCCGTTCTTCACCACCAAGCCGGACGGCAGCGGCACCGGGCTCGGTCTCGCCATGGTGTTCGGCTTCGTCAAGCAGTCCGGTGGGCACGTGAAGATCTACTCCGAGCCTGGCGAGGGCACCACGGTGCGCCTGTACCTGCCGCGTCCGGTCGGCGGGGCGATGCCGGCGGCGGTTTCCGCGCGCGCGCCGGTCGAGCTGCCGCGCGGTTCGGCGACCGTGCTGATGGTCGAGGACGACGCCGCGGTGCGCGAGATCGCTGCCGCGATCCTCGGCGATCTCGGCTATCGCGTGCTCGAGGCCGCGGATGGCGAGGAGGCGCTGCGGGTGTTCGGCGCCAACGTCGCGGCCATCGACCTGCTGCTCACCGACGTGGTTCTGCCCGGACGGCTGCGCGGCCGGGCGGTGGCCGAGCGCGTCACGGCGGTGCGCCCCGAGGTCCGGGTGCTGTTCATGTCGGGCTATACCGAGAACTCCATCGTCCACCACGGCCGCCTCGACGACGGGGTGCAGCTCATCGCCAAGCCGTTCAAGCGCGAGCAGCTCGCGCGCAAGGTGGCCGAGGTGCTCGGCGTTGTCGCGGCCGACGCGCAGAACGTCGTGGCGCTGCGGCCGCGGCGCGACGGGTAGCAGGCAACACTGGTCGCTGCCCATACCTGCCAGAGGCCTGCGAATCCCCCGCTTCAAGTCGAGGTTTCCAAAGGCGAGCCTTTGGCGGAGTTTGAGGCAGAGCCTCAACCTTGCTTGCCTCTTCCCATCATGGAGACAGCCATGCGCTTCCTCGTCGTCGGTGCCGGCGCGATCGGCGGCTACTTTGGTGGACGCCTGCTGGAGGCCGGGCGCGACGTGACCTTCCTCCTGCGTCCGGGCCGCGCGGCGCAGCTGGCCAGGACCGGCTTGGTGATCCGCAGCGGCCACGGCGACGTGGCGCTGCCCGCGCCGCCGCACCGGCTGGCGGGCGGGCTCGACGAGACGTTCGACGTCGTCGTGCTGAGCTGCAAGGCGCAGGACCTGGCGCCGGCGATCAACGCGCTGGCGCCTGCGGTGGGACCGGGTACCGCGGTGCTGCCGCTGCTCAACGGCATGCGCCATCTCGACGCGCTCGACGCGCGGTTCGGGCCGGAACGGGTGCTCGGCGGGGAGTGCCTGATCTCGACCACGCTCGACGACGAGGGACGGGTGATCCACCTCAACCAGGCCCACACGCTGCTGTTCGGCGAACGCGACGGGGCACGTTCCGAACGTGGCGGGACAATTGCCGCGGCGTTCTCCGGTGCGCGCTTCGACGGGCGGCACAGCGACGCGATCCTGCAGGAGATGTGGGAGAAGTGGGTGTTCATCGCCTCGGCGGCCGGCATCACCTGCCTGATGCGCGCGGCGGTGGGCGACATCGCGGCGGCCGGCGCGTCGGAGGTGGCTCTGGCACTGCTCGACGAGTGCGCGGCCATCGCGGGGACCCACGGCTTCGCGCCGCGGCCGAAGGTCATGGAACGGTTCCGGCTGATGCTCGCCGACCCCGCCTCGACGTTGACCGCGTCGATGCTGCGCGACATCGAGCGCGGTGCCGCAACCGAGGGCGACCATGTCCTGGGCGACCTGCTGCGACGTGCGGGGCCGGAGCAGGCAGTGCCGCTGCTCGGCCTCGCGCAGGCGCACGTGCGGGCCTACGAGGTAAGGCGAACGCGCGAGGGCGCAGGCGCGGCGTAGGGCTTCGAGGTGCGGCGAGTGGCTGGCCGAACAGGAGGCGGGACCGGGCTTCCTGCCCGGACTCCCCGAAGGCATGATGTCAGCGGCGTCGATGCTTGGCGGGTGGAGGAGACGGGGGTTGAGATTCTTTGTTGAACTGTGCAGGCGCCGCGTGCTGCCTGAGGACGGCAAGCCTGCCGCGCCTGCCGATCGTCACGTGACCGTCGTGCACATCGGTCGATGACCGAGACCGCCGACGAGCATCCCGCTCTCGACCGCCTCATGTTTGTCAGGCCTCGGACCGACGCCTCCCGGATAGGAGACGACGGCATGGGCCGGCATCACACAATTCCCTCTGACCCGCAAGCAGGGTGCCCGGACGGCGCCCACGTGCCGCTCGTCAGGTCGGCGGCGTGAGGATGCCGGGTTGCCCATGCCTCGCCGGAGGCAGGCGATGAGGCGGCGCAGGATCGCCGTGATCGGCACCGGCGGCACCATCTCCTCGCTCGCCGAGGACAGCCTCGACGCGCTCGACTATCCCGAGTTCAGCCGCAAGATCGACGCTGCCGAGCTGCTGGCCCGCACCCCCGAGGCCGTGCGCGTCGCCGATCCCGTCGCCGTGCCGTTCCGTGCCGCGAGCAGCACCGCGATCGGCCCGCGCGAGTGGCTCGCGCTGCGCGAGCTGATCCACGCGACCGCCGCCGCCGACCCGGCCCTCGAAGGCTTCGTCGTCACCCACGGCACCTCGACGCTGGAGGAGACAGCATTCTTCCTCAACCTCACCCTGCGCACGGCGCTGCCGGTGGTGCTCGTCGGCGCGCAGCGACCGGCCAGCGCGCTCGGCAGCGACGCCGGCGCCAACCTGGTCGCCGCCCTTCGCGTCGCCGCCTGCCCGGACGCGGCGGGGCTCGGCGTGCTGGTGGTGCTCAACGACGAGATCCACGCGGCGCGCGACGTGACCAAGACCTCGACCTACCGCCTGCAGACCTTCCGCTCCCCCGACTTCGGCCCGCTCGGCCACGTCGACGGCGACGCCGTGCGGATTCTGCGCATCCCGCGCGGGCAGCACGCGCCCTGCGCCGTGTTCGACGCCGCCCTCGCCACGACGGGGCGCCTCGACCTGCCCAGGGTGGACATCGTCGTGTCCTGCGCGGGGGCCGACGCTACGATGGTGGAGGCCGCCGTGGCCGCCGGTGCGCGCGGCATCATTTCGGCCGGCTTCGCGCCCGGATGCGCCACGCCTGCCGAATGCCGCGCCCTGGAGCGCGCCGCCGCCGACGGCATCGTGGTGGTGCAGTCGAGCCGGGCCGGCAGCGGCCGGGTCGGGCGCCGGCGCTACCTGCGCGAGGCCGGCATCGTCGCCGCCGAGGATTTCTCCCCGCAGAAGGCACGCATCCTGCTCATGCTCGCTCTCGCGCAGACCTCCGACGTCGCGGAAATCGAGGCGATGTTCGCGGCCGCCTGACGCGGCACGAGGCCGGCACGAGGACGGCAGAGCGCCCGGGCTGGCGCGGGGCTTGCAGGCCGGCACTGAACACGTGGGCAGGGTCCGGCTTGCCGGATCCGCCTGCCGCGAGCCGCGACTGCCACACCGGGACGGAGCGCCGATGCCTGACGAGACTGCTGTCCCGCCACCGCCTGCCGCCACACCGGAGGAGATCGCCTTGCACGCGGCGCCGACTGCACCGCGTCCGGACGCGTCGGGCATGCTGCGGGGGGACACCGAGGCGCAGGCGCGCGCCGTCGTCGCGCGCACCTGCGCCGGTGTCACCGGCCTCGTCTGCCAGCCGCGGGCCGGGCTCGGCCTGGTCGCGCGCCGCCCGTGACGGTCGACGGGTCCGGCCACGGCGCGCCTGTGCTCTCGGTCGAGGACCTCTCGATCCGCTTCGAGGGCGCTGTCGCCGACACGGTGCAGGGGCTTCGCTTCGCGGTCGGGCGCGGCGAGACGCTGTGCCTCGTGGGCGAGTCCGGGTGCGGCAAGAGCCTGACCTCGCTGGCGCTGATGGGCCTGCTGCCGCCGGCGGCGCAGGTGGTCGGCGGACGGGTGGTGGTGCAGGGCCGCGACGTGCTGGCCATGCCGGAGCGGGCGCGCGCGGACCTGCGCGGCGGCGTCATGGCGATGATCTTCCAGGAGCCGATGACCGCGCTCAACCCGGTGCTCACCCTGGGCGTGCAGATCGGCGAGGCGGTGCTGCGCCACCGCGGCGGCACCCGGACCGCCGCGCGTACCCGTGCCCTGGAGATGCTGCGTCTGGTCAGCATCCCCGCCCCGGAGCAGCGCCTGTCCGCCTACCCGCACCAGCTCTCCGGCGGGCTGCGGCAGCGCGCGATGATCGCGATGGCGCTGGCCAACGACCCCGCGCTGCTGATCGCCGACGAGCCGACCACGGCGCTCGACGTCACCATCCAGGCGCAGATCCTCGCCCTGGTCCGCAGCCTGCAGGCGCGGTCCGGCACCGCGCTGGTGCTGATCACCCACGACCTCGGCGTGGTGGCCGAGGTCGCCGACCGGGTCGCGGTGATGTACGCCGGGGGCATCGTCGAGACCGGGCCCGTCGCCGCGGTGTTCGACGATCCGCTGCACCCCTACACGGTCGGGCTGATGGGCGCGCGGCCCTCGCTCGGGCGGCGCACCGCGCGGCTGGCCACGATCGACGGCACGGTGCCGACGGCCGACTCGATGCCGCCGGGGTGCCGCTTCGCCACCCGCTGCCCGTTCGCCGACGCGCGCTGCCACGCCGAGCCGCCGCCGGTGGTCGCCGGCGCGCCGGGGCACGAGGCGGCGTGCTGGAAGGCGCCGCTGGAGGGCGCGCGTGCGGCATGAGCAGGCAGGAAGGCAAGGCCAGAGGCTCTGCCTCTGGACTCCGCCAAGGGCTGGGCCCTTGGATCGCCTGCCTTGAGGAATGGGTTTCCAAAGGCCCCTGGCCTTTGGCGGGTCCGGGCAGAGCCCGGCCTTGCTTGCTTCTCTGCGCGGTGGCGCCATGACCCCCGCCCGGTTCGGCCGCCCGATCCTGGAGGGGATCGGGCTCAGCCGGCATTTCGGCGGCGGCTTGTTCGGGCGTTCCGCCGTAGTGCGCGCGGTGGACGACGTGTCGCTGTCGGTGCAGCCGGGCGAGACGCTGGCGCTGGTCGGCGAGAGCGGGTCGGGCAAGTCCACGCTCGGGCGCCTGCTGCTGCGGCTGATCGAGCCGAGCGCCGGCGACGTGCTGTTCGAGGGCCGCAACATCGGCCTGCTGCCGCCCGCCGAGCTGGCGCGGCTGCGGCGCGAGATGCAGGTGGTGTTCCAGGACCCGTTCGCCTCGCTCAACCCGCGCATGAGCGTGGAGCGGATCGTGGGCGAGCCGATCTGGCTGCATCGCCTGGTGCCGGCCTCGGAGCGGCGCGAGCGGGTGGCGGGGCTGCTGCGCATGGTGGGACTGTCGCCGGCGCAGATGGACCACCGGCCGCACGAGTTCAGCGGCGGGCAGCGCCAGCGCATCGGCATCGCGCGCGCCCTGGCCTCGGGACCGCGGCTGATCCTGGCCGACGAGCCGGTCTCCGCCCTCGACGTGTCGGTGCAGGCGCAGATCGTCAATCTGCTGGAGGAGCTGAAGGAGCGCCTCGGGCTGACGCTGCTGATCGTGGCGCACGGGCTGGCGGTGGTGCGGCACATGAGCGACCGGGTGGCGGTGATGTATCTCGGCCGCATCGTCGAGGTGGCGGCCACCGACGCGCTGTACGAGACGCCGCTGCATCCCTACACCCAGGCGCTGCTGGCGGCGACGCCGGCGTCGAGCCCGCACGCGCGGCGCGAGCGCACCCTGCTGCAGGGCGACATGCCGAGTCCGCTGCGCCCGCCGCCCGGATGCCACTTCCACACACGGTGCGTGCATGCGCGCCCGCTGTGCCGCGAGCAGGTCCCGGCGCTGGAGGCGGCGGGGGACGGACGGCGCGTGGCGTGCCACTACTGGCGCGAGATCGCCGGCGCCGGGGCAGCCGCGGTGCTGCCGCCGAGCGACGCGCTGATGCGTCGCCTGTCGCTGTTCGAGGCGGCGCAGCTGGCGCGTCGGGCCGCGCCGTGAGGCAAGGCCAGGGCTCTGTCCTGGACCCGCCAGGGCGAGCCGCCCTGGACCGGCAATCCAAAGGCGGAGGGGCAGCCTGCCTTCCTCGTGACGGAGTCCAGAGGCTCGCCTCTGGCGGGTCAGGGCAGACCCCTGGCCCTGCTTCCCTGCCCTCCCTTCGAGGACCCCGCCCATGACCAGACTTCTCGCCGTCCTCTGCCTCGCCGTCCTGCTCGCTGCGCCGGCCCATGCCGCCGAGAGCACGCTGCGCATCGGCCTGCAGGACGACCCGGACATGCTCGACCCGGCGCGGGCGCGAAGCTACTCCGGGCGGATCGTGTTCACCGCGCTGTGCGACAAGCTGGTGGACACGGCGCCGGACCTCACGGTGATCCCGCAGCTCGCGACGTCGTGGACGCAGTCCGGGGACGGCCGCGCCCTGACCTTCCGGCTGCGCGAGGGGGTGATGTTCCAGGACGGCGAGCCGTTCGACGCGGCCGCCGTGAAGGCGAACATGGACCGCTACGTCACGCTCCCGGACTCCCTGCGCAAGAGCGAGCTGGCGTCGCTTGACAGCGTGGAGGTGGTCGACCCGCACACCGTGGTGTTCCACCTGAAACACCCCGACGCGACGCTGCTGGCGCAGCTCACCGACCGCGCGGGGATGATGCTGGCGCCGCAGGCCGCGGCCGGTCCGAACTTCGCCGCCCACCCCGTGTGCTCCGGGCCGTACTCCTTCGGGCAGCGCGTGGCGCAGGACCGCATCGTGCTCGACCGTTTTCCCGGCTACTGGAACGCAGCGGCATACCACTTCGACCATGTGGTGTTCCTGCCGATCCCGGACGCCGCGGTGCGGCTTGCGAACCTGCGCTCCGGCGACCTTGACCTGATCGAGCACCTGGCACCGACCGACGTCGCGGCCGCCCGGGCGATGCCGGCGCTCGAGGTGCTGCGCGTGGCGGGACTGGGCTACATGAACGTGCTGATCAACGTCGGCAACGGCGCGCGGGCGAGGACGCCGTTCGGCGCCGACAGCCGGGTGCGCCAGGCGTTCGAGCTGTCGATCGACCGCGACGCGATCAACCAGGTGGTGTTCAGCGGCCTGTACGAGCCGGACAACCAGCCGTTCCCGCCGGCCAGCCCCTACTACGACAAGGCGCTGCCGATACGCGCACGCGACGTGGATCATGCGCGCGCGCTGCTGAAGCAGGCGGGCGTGGCCACGCCATTCCCGGTGGAGCTGCTGGTCGCCAACGACAGCGTGACGCAGCAGACCGCGCAGATCGTCCAGGCGATGGCGGCCGAAGCCGGCTTCGACGTGACGCTGCGTGTCACCGAGTTCGCGACCCTGCTGCGCGAGCAGCAGCTGGGCAGCTACCAGGCAAGCATGCTGGCCTGGTCCGGGCGCATCGACCCGGACGGCAACATCCACCAGTTCGCGACCTGCCACGGCAGCATCAACGTCACCGGCTACTGCAACCCCGACGTCGATCGCCTGCTCGACGAGGCGCGCGTGACCACGGACGAGGCGAAGCGCCACGCGCTGTACGACCAGGCGATGGGACCGTTGCTGTCCGACCTGCCGCAGCTCTACCTGTATGCCGAGCCGCGGCTGTTCGCTCTGACCCGCAGGCTGCACGGCTTCGTGCCGCACCCTGACGGACTGATCCGCCTGCAGAACGTCTCCCGGGCGGACTGAGCCCGCTCATGTTGCCCTTCGTCGCCCGACGGCTGCTGGTCGCGATTCCGACCCTGCTGCTGGTCACCGTGTTCGTGTTCGGCCTGCAGAAGCTGCTGCCCGGCGACCCCGTGCTGACCATGGCGGGTGAGGAGCGCGACCCGAAGGTGCTGGAGTTCCTGCGCGCCCGCTACCACCTCGACGACCCGCTGCCGGTGCAGTATGCGCGCTGGCTGGGTGCCGCGCTGCACGGCGACCTCGGCGAGTCCCTGCGCACCGACCAGCCGGTGATCTCGCTGATCGCGCAGAAGCTGCCGGTGACGCTGGAGCTGTCGGTGCTGTCGATGGCGCTGGCCCTGCTCATCGGCATTCCTGCCGGCATCGTCTCCGCGTTCCGGCGCGGCACTGCGGTCGACCTGGGCGCCAACCTGGTGGCGTTGTCCGGGCTGTCGATCCCGCACTTCTGGCTCGGCGTGCTGCTGATCCTGGTGTTCTCCGTGCACCTCGGCTGGTTCCCGGCGTCGGGCTTCGTCCCCCTGCGCGAGGGTCTGGCGGCCAATCTCGCGACCCTGACGCTGCCGTCGGTGGTGCTGGGCGCGGGGCTGGCGGCGGCGTTGATGCGCCACACGCGAGGCGCGATGCTGTCGGTGCTGCGCGCCGACTACATCCGCACCGCGCGGGCAAAGGGGCTGCTGCCGCGTGCGGTGATCCTGCGCCACGCCCTGCGCAACGCGCTGGTGCCGATCGTGACGGTGGCGACACTGCTGTTTGGCGAGCTGCTTGGCGGCGCGGTGCTGACAGAGCAGGTCTTCACCATCCCCGGCTTTGGCAAGATGGTGGTCGACGCCGTGTTCACCCGCGACTACGCCGTGGTGCAGGGCGTGGTGCTGTGCGTGGCGATCGGCTTCATCCTGCTCAACCTGCTGGCCGACGTGCTCTGCCTCGCGCTCAATCCCCGCGTGAGGGCGCGGTGAGCGGCCCGGCGTCCTTTCCCGCTCCCGCAAGGCCTGCGCCGCGACGACGCCGGTCACGCTTTCTGCGCAACAAGGTCGCGGTGCTCGGCGCCGCCATCGTCGCGGCATTCATGCTGCTCGCGGTGCTGGCGCCGGTGCTGGCGCCGTACGATCCGTTGAAGACCAGCTTCCTCGCGGTGCGCAAGGCGCCAAGCCTTGCGCACTGGCTCGGCACCGACGAACTGGGCCGCGACGTGCTGTCGCGGCTGATCTGGGGCGCGCGCGCCTCGCTGCTGGCCGGCTGCGTCTCGGTCGCGATCGCCATGGCGCTCGGCGTGCCGCTGGGCCTGGCCGCCGGCTACGGACGGCGCTGGGTGGACGCGGTGATCTCGCGGATGATGGACGCGCTGCTGTCCTGCCCGTTCCTGATCCTGGCCATCGCGCTTGGCGCCTTCCTCGGGCCCAGCCTGACCAACGCGATGATCGCCATCGGCCTGTCCGCGATGCCTGTGTTCGTGCGCCTCACCCGCGCCCAGGTACTCGTTGTCCGCCAGGAGGACTACATCGAGGGCGCGCGCGCCATCGGCCTGCCCGACCGCTGGATCGTGCTGCGCTACATCCTGCCCAACGTGCTGTCGCCGCTGGTGGTCCAGGCCACGCTGACCGTCGCCACCGCGATCATCGCCGAGGCCAGCCTTGCCTTCCTCGGCCTCGGCCAGCAGCCGCCGGCGCCGTCCTGGGGGGCGATGCTGAACTCCGCGCGCGCGTTCATGTCGCAGGCGCCATGGCTGTCGGTGGCGCCGGGAGCCGCGATCTTCCTCGTGGTGCTCGGCTTCAACCTGCTCGGCGACGGGGTGCGCGATGCGCTCGACCCGCGGCAGGACTGAGCCAGTGCGAAAGGAAGGCCAGGGCTCTGCCCTGGACCCGCCAGGGGCAGGGGCCCCCGGACCCGCGCACACAAGGAAGAAAATCTTTCCATTGCCGGTCCAGGGCGGCTCGTCCTGGCGGAGTCTAGAGGCAGAGCCTCTGGCCTTGCTTCCTTCCCCTTCCAAGGATCCTCACCCATGACCGCCATCGACCACGACAACCCCTATCCCTCCGCCCGCGCCCCGGTGTTCGGCCGCAGCGCCGTCGCGACCTCGCAATCCCTGGCCTCGCAGGCCGGCATGGCGATGCTGATGCGTGGTGGCAATGCGGTGGACGCGATCGTGGCCAGTGCGATGGCCCTGACCGTGGTGGAGCCCAGCGGCAATGGCATCGGCAGCGACGCCTTTGCCATCGTCTGGGACGGCGAGCGCCTGCACGGTCTGAACTCTTCCGGCCGCGCTCCCGCCGCGTGGACCCCGGAGCGCTTCGCGGGGCGAACGCAGATGCCGGTCCATGGCTGGGAGTCGGTGAGCGTTCCGGGCGCGGTCGCGTCCTGGGCGGCGCTGTCGCGGCGCTTCGGGCGGCTGAGCCTGGCGGAAGTGGCGGCACCGGCAATCCGTTTCGCGCGCGAAGGCTTTGCGGTGACGCCGATTATCGCCCGCCTATGGGCGCGCGCAGGCGAGCAACTCGGCGCGCAGCCGGGCTTCGCGGAATGCTTTCTGCCCGGCGGGCGGGCACCGCGTGCCGGCGAGCTGTTCCGCTGCGAGGCGCAGGCACGCACGCTGGAGGACATCGCGGCCACTGGCGGCGAGTCGTTCTACCGCGGCGACTTGGCCCGCGCGATGGCGAACGACGCACGTCGCCACGGAGCCGCAATGACCTTGGAGGATCTCGCAGAGCACAGCGCAGACTGGGTGGACACGCTGTCGATGCCGTATGCCGGCGCGGTGCTGCACGAGCTGCCGCCGAACGGCCAGGGCATCGCCACCCTGATCGGCCTCGGGCTGCTCGACGCGCTCGACCTCGGCGCTGCCAATGCCTACGCGCACGGTGTGGACGACCCGCACACGGTGCACCTGGCGATCGAGGCGACCAAGCTCGCCATGGTGGACCTGCACCGCTACGTTGGCGACCCCGACACCATGGACGTGGGCGCGCGCCAGTTGCTCGACCCTGGCTACCTTGCCTCGCGTGCTCGGCTGATTGACCCGGCGCGCGCTGGCGACCCCGGGCACGGCACGCCTGGCCCGGCTGGCACCGTCTGTCTCGCCGCCGGGGATTCGGACGGCATGATGGTGTCGTTCATCCAGTCGAACTACATGGGTTTCGGCTCCGGCGTCGTGGTGCCGGGCACCGGGATCAGCCTGCAGAACCGCGGCTGCGGCTTCACCCTGGAGCCGGGCCACCCGAACCGGGTCGGCCCGCGCAAGCGCCCGTTCCATACCATCATCCCCGGCTTCGCGATGAACCCGGATGGCACGCCGCTGATGGCGTTCGGGCTGATGGGCGGGCCGATGCAGGCGCAGGGCCACCTGCAGCTCGCACTGCGCATGCTGGCGCACCGCCAGGGGCCGCAGGTCGCGGCGGATGCACCACGCTGGCGGGTGCTGTCGGGTCTGCGGGTGTCGGTGGAGCCGGGGATGGCGGCGTCGCTGACCGATGCGTTGAAGGCGCTGGGCCACGAGATCGTGGTGGAGCCGCCGGACAACCTGTTCGCGTTCGGCGGCGCGCAGATCGTGCGGCGCACGGAACACGGCTACGTCGCCGGGTCGGATCCGCGCAAGGATGGTCAGGCCCTGGCCTGGTAGGCGCCGTCTGGCGCATGAGGTGGCGGGCGGCAGAGGCGGTGTCAGCGCGCCTGGAAATGACGGCAGGCAGTCTCTGCATGGCACGGCAAACGCAATGCGCTCCGCCGTGTTAGATCATGCCGTGTCTGCAGGTGGCAGCGATGTCACACGCATGCGAAGCATGACATTCATCAGGTTTAGGTAGGGTTCTGTTAACTTTCGGTGGCTACAAGCCGCCTCGTCCCAGCGACAGCCCGTCCTGCAGAATGTCAGGTCATCTCATGCCCGGTCCAATATAAGACCGGGATTGGCAAGACCAGTTTTCAGTCTCCAGCCACGAGTTCGTCCATGACCCAGATCTCCTCCACCCTGACCGTTTCGGTTCCGGCAACGCTTGCCGACGTTGCCGGGCAGGCCGTCGCGCTATCCGGCCTCTCGGTCGTCGATACCGCCGCAGCGGCGGCCTCGGCCACGCTGGTCCTCACCGTGTCGGCCGAAGGCGGGCGGCTTTCTGCCGGCGTTGGCGCGCGCGTGCTTGCCGGGCCGGGTGGCGGCAGCCTGACGCTGAGCGGCAGCGCGGCGCAGGTCGAGGCCAGCCTGGCGACGCTGCTCTACACCGGCACCACGGCGGGCGCGGACACGATCACCGTGGTCGCCAATGACGGCGTGAGCGCCGGAGCGTCGGCCACGACGTCGGTGCAGGTCGCCGCCGCGCCTGCGGTGGCGCTGTCCGGGATGAATCTGTCTGCCTATGCGGCACCGGTGGCGGCCACGCTGCGCGGCGTCCTGGTGGCATTGCCGGGCAGCGTGGCCGCGCAGGTGTCTACGATCGCGGCCACGACGGCGAGCGTCGCTGCGCCGGGCGGACTGGCGGCGCTCGCGCCGGTGGCGGACCGCGCCAACGTCGCCGTGGTAGGCGCAGTGACGGGCGGACTGTCGCTGGTGGCGCCGCGGGCGGATGCGGTGCTGCTGCAGGGCGCGGCGGGCACGGTGATGACCGATCGTGTCGGCCACGTGGTGATGGCTGCGGTCGATGGCGACACGCTGATTTCGGGCGCCGGCGGCGACACGCTGGTTGGCGGCGGGTCGGACACGCTGGTGGGCGGGGCCGCGGGCGACACCTTCCTGGCGGAGGAGGCAGGCAGCACGCTGCGGCTTGGCGGCGGCACAAGCCTGGTGGCGACCGGAACCGGGGGCAACACCGTCCTGCTTGGGACGGGAGACGCGATGGTGTACTCCGCCGGCGCGGACAGCCTGTTCGGCGGCGCCGGGCATGACACCGTGTTCGCCTCGGGCGGGGCACAGGTCACGGCGGGTACCGGCACGATGACCTTCATCGGTGGCGCGATGGCGAGCACTGTCCTGGGCGGACAGGGCAGCACGCTGGTGTATGGCGGCAGCGGTGCGGGCGGGCTGGTGCAGGGCGGCGCGGGTGCAATCGAGGTTGTCGGCGGCAGCGGCGCATTGCGCTTCGCAGGCGCCGACGGCAGCGCGCTGGTCTATGGCGGCGCAGGCGGCGGCGACATCGCGCTGGGCGCAGGCGGCGGGGCTGCCTACGCAGCACCGGTCTCGGGACCGGGCACGGGTACTACGATCGAGGCCGGAGCCGGGACGGCGACCATTACCGGGGCAGACGGCACCTTGGTGCAGCTATCGGGGTCGGCTTCGGTGCTGGTGGTCGGCGGCGGCGGCAGCGAGAGCGTGGATGCCACGGCGTCGAGCGCAGGCAACAGCTTCTACGCTGGCAGTGGGGAGTCGCGGACCGTCGGCGGGGCAGGCTCGGATCTGTTCGTGGTGTCGGGCGGGCAGGCGACGCTGACCGGCGGCGGCGGAGCAAACCTCTACAGCGTCGTCGAGGGTAGTGCAGGCGGTTCGGCGGTGATCACCGACTTCACGCAGGGTGTGGATCATCTGGCGCTGCGCGGCTACGGCAGCACGGCGTCCGTGCTG